>NZ_WIVQ01000170.1:0-3883 GCF_009600545.1 Pseudomonas sp. FSL R10-1339
AATAACCTTATTTCCATCATAATCTAATGGAATTAAGTCGCTTATAATCTTGTTGGATAGTGTTTTAGAAGCTCCACTAGGTGCGAGTAGCATAACCCAAGTATCTAACTCGGTTTTATTACTCATTTTAGGTATTTTCATAGTGGCTTTACTGAATAAACAAAAAGCTGAAATATATGAAAAAAAGCTAAATACTGGAATACCTAACGGTATGTCTGTGTTTTTTGAAAATCTATGAAATAGCATTGATAATGCATCATTTGTTTTTCTATTAACAAATGGGTTGTTAATCAACGGCAATATATCTTGCATGTTACTTGGTTCATCATTGAAAATTATCGAATTTAAATAACTTTCAGTTAAATCATTAATAGCCATTTTATTACCTCCTTAGTTGTTTAGTTAGTTGGTTTATATATAAAAACAACTTCCTTATATATATCATAACCCGGCATAATATTTTGTCAAGGAAGTTTATGACAAATAATGATTTTTATTTTAAAACCTATGACAGTTATGACAGGTATGACATACAACCATAAACGGCAAAAAACCCTTTAAAATCAATGAAATACAGAAACATCAAAACACAATGCACAAAAATAAATGAATGTCAATACCTATGACAAAATAATGTTTTTTTTTCAAAACGCTATGACACTATGACTTATGACAAACGCACTACCAAACCTCGTAAAATCAACCTTTTATGGGCCTAAATTTGTCATAAACCTCACTATGACAAGGTATGACAAAACCAGCTCGACGCTGCTTGAAATCTGGGGAAAAACCAAGCCCTTGACCCACGCTTTTCACCCAGAATCGCTTTTGATTTTGCCACTTGTGGCACGCTGATGAAAAAAAAGCAGAATTAAAAATTCTGCTTTTTTTACATCTCTATTAAAACAAATCAATGCAATTTCAATGTTTTGCGTGATGGAGTTAATTTTTTAGGTTTAAAACTTGCTTCAACATCATATTTTTCAAGTGATTTATTTTGTTCATCAAGATAATCATTGATTATCTTTCTACCTTCGGTAGTTGGTAATGCTTTATACATTTCATCAAGTTTTTTATTAACCTCAACAACTTTTTCTTTTGTTGGTCGCTTCGTGTCCATTTTCCAAGTTCTATTAACACAAACTTCAACAAAATCAGTTATTGACTTGAACATGTTTGATATTCTTTCAATGAATTTCAATTGGTCGTTTATATATTCGTCATTTCTTTTGATTTCATCAGCTTTGTATTTCTTTACATCATCATCAACCTTCTTTTTCTCCGATGTTTTAAATTCTTTCAACTGATTTGAATAATTGCTTTTAGTATCATTGAAACTTTTACTTAACTCACTAATTGCATTAGTGGCTTTTTTAGTTCTTTCATTAACTAAAATCAATTCATTATCAAGTTTTGTTTTTTGTTCCATGCCTCTACTTATGGAATTATAAACCCTGTCGATTTTAGGTTGGGAAGTGTCTTTTTTTATCAACCTGTTTCTTGCTTTTTTCTCTGCCGAATCGGGTATAACTTCAACAGATATATCATAGTTATATTTGGCAAGTTTTTCATTGACGTGTTTATAAATCATTTCTTGATAATCAACACCTAATTGAACGGCGGTTGAATATTTACCATCGTGCCTGTCGAGTGGTTCAAGACCTTTCAACCCCCTGAATTTATTCACCATTCTAAATTCTTGGTCGATTATGTCGTATTTATTTGTTTTACTGTTTTTACCATCTATGAATATATGCGGGTGAACAGCCAAGCCATTATCTTGGGGTGATGATATTTCATCACCATGAAACACAATCAATTTAATTGGATAATCTGGAAAATGTTCTTTATAAAAACTATTGATTGTATTTATATAATCAGCCGGTTTGATATTATCTACATTTTGATTAAATGGAAATTTCCAAAAAGCTTCTTGAACAACTGTTCTTTTCTGGTGAAAATTATCTGGTATAGGTTTTGAAAGTTCCATTTTTGAATTATGCAAATCAATGTAAGTTGATAGGCAAGACTTCTTTTGTTCCTTTCTTTTTAAAGTCAAAAGCTCTAACTGGGCAAGGGTTTCACCCTTGTTTATTGGTTCGTTTTTATTAGTCAATATACTTTCGAGAAGTGTAGAAAGTTCGGGTGATTCATTTTTTTGAATGAGTTGTTTCAGTTTATATGAGTATTTAGAAAGATCGGAATTGTTAACAGTGGATTGCTGTTTCGATTCACTTATTGCAACAGCAGGATCAACTATGCTGTTCAATATATCCCGGCGTTCAACTTTCGATAAATTTTCAAGTTGAATAATTTTATTGTTATGAACAATTAAGTTGTTCATTTTCAAATCTAGATTAAATTCCATCCCGTGTTTTTGAACAAGTCTTAATGAATGTTCAAGGGATTTAGTTAATTGATTAGTTCCGAGAATATTGCCTTTTGTTTTTGATTTCACACCGGTGAAATTTAAACGCTTCCAGATCATATTTTTGACTTTGGTCATCTTGCTCCTGATCGATGTTCACCTAACGGGTGAACTGAGTTGTCTTTGTCATCCAGAAGGCCCACAAGGCCGCTGGTGACTGCGTATGGCGATAACCCTGCCAAGGGTTGAGACTTCGCCAGAGTGGTCTACGAGAGAAATTAGAGCCAATGGAATTGGTGAAAATTTTCTAGTTGACCAGTTCAGCTTTTGATTTTGCTTCTGTCCCCCTGACAAGGGCCAGTAATAAATTCGCAAGCACGTAGTGCGTCTTTCCGAAGGAAAGTGTGAAATTATTATCAACTGGTTGATTATAAATCACGATTTAAAAATAAAAGCTCTTTTTCAAATAGTAACATTGATTTAATTGTTTTCAATAGACAGCATTAAAGTATGTATTCTTTTAATCAATCGCCCACTATTTCCATAATTTTTAATTATGGGAATAGGGGGTGAAATCGTTATTGAATACATCACTTTTCTAATATGGAAAACAATTTAGTTTTAAATTCTGGCTTGTGAATTCTAATTGAATTCAATATCAATATAAGTTCATCTTTCTTTATATTGAATTTTCTTTGAACAATTCTATTTCCAAAATCTTTTGAATTCTCATTGGCTCTAATAAAGTCCATGATTTGTTCAATTCTATCTTTTTTCACTGGTAATTTTAGTTCGAGAGTTCTCGCCCTAAACTTAACAAAATGCTGTAATGAATTAAGTAAATACATTGAAACTTTCAAACCATATTGTAAATCTTCACAAGAAACAACGGTTCCGGGTCTTTTATGTAAGATGTGATTAAATACGGCATATTTCCAACTTTCCATCATGTATGTGCGGTATTTGTTTTCATCGTTGGACATAAATTTAGAATATTGGCGATTCCAAAACCATGAAAAACATTCATCGTATACCGCTGCTGAACCTTCTTCAAAAGTATATGAATTTTCAAAGATATTCTGGGAAAATAAAGCGTTGAATGCGTCTTCAAGAGTATCATCAACGATTTTTTCAAGGTCATATAAGGCAAAATTAACCATAGGTCTATCATCGTCTTTCGTTGCAATGGCAACGGTATAACGCCTAAATAACCCATCATTCATTGATTGTTCGGATAAAGTATTAGCCATTGAATCAATTGTGTTGATGAATAGTTGGGTCATTCTAAACCCTTCAACAACAATATTGCCTTTTCCTGTCAAACGCTCTATTTTTTGACCTTCTTTTAATTTTAGAAGGTAGTCCCTCATTTCACTCATTGGGCCAGATGTTTGTTCAATACCTTTGAACATCTGGGCGGCTTCGTCTTCTATCCAAAAGCCTCTTTTATCGGTTATTTCATCAAGTTGTTTAATCATTCCAACCGGGCCAGCCGGTTTGGCAATATTCGGGGAA
>NZ_WIVQ01000171.1:0-3833 GCF_009600545.1 Pseudomonas sp. FSL R10-1339
TTGCCTGACAGACCCCAGTGCCTGCATAGCAGGCGAACCAGCTCCCACTGGATTTGCGGTGACATTGTGGGAGCGGGGATTGATTTATGCTTTGGCCGTCTCCAGCGCCATTTCAACCGGCTCCGGACGCTTGATCACCGCGTACACCACCGCCGTCACCAAGCTGCCCGCCACGATCGCCAACAAGTACAGCAGCGCATGGTTGATCGCGTTTGGAATCAGCAATACAAACAAGCCACCGTGCGGTGCCATCAGCTTGCAACCGAAGTACATCGACAATGCCCCCGTCAACGCGCCCCCCACGATGCTCGCCGGAATCACCCGCAGCGGGTCTTTGGCAGCAAACGGGATTGCACCTTCAGAAATAAAGCACAGCCCCAGCACCAGTGCAGCCTTGCCCGCCTCACGCTCAGTCTGGGCGAACTTGCGGCGCGCCAGGAACGTGGCAATACCCAAGCCAATCGGCGGCACCATGCCCGCCGCCATCGTTGCCGCCATCGGTGCATAACTTTGCGAAGCCAGCAGCCCCACCGAAAACGCATAGGCCGCCTTGTTGATCGGCCCGCCCAGGTCTACGCACATCATCCCGCCCAGCAATACACCCAGCAGGATGGCGTTGGTGGTGCCCATGCTGTCGAGGAAGTGGGTCAGGCCTTCAAGCATTCCGGCAACCGGCTTGCCCACCACGTAAATCATCACCAGACCGGTAAACAGGCTGGCGAACAACGGGATGATCAAAATCGGTTTCAGCGCCTCAAGGCTCTGCGGCAAGCGCGCATAACGGTTGATCGCCTTGGCACAGTAACCGGCGATGAAACCGGCAATAATCCCACCGATAAAGCCCGCACCCAGGGTACTCGCCAGCAAGCCGCCGATCATCCCCGGCGCCAGGCCCGGGCGGTCGGCAATCGAGTAGGCGATATAACCCGCCAACAACGGCACCATCAGTTTGAATGCGGCATCGCCACCAATCTGCATCAGCGCCGCCGCCAGCGTGCCGGGCTCTTTATAAGCTTCAATGCCAAATACGAAAGACAGCGCGATCAGCAGCCCCCCTGCCACCACCATCGGCAGCATAAAGGACACGCCCGTCAGCAGGTGCTTGTAGACCCCGGCCTTCTCCTGCTTGGCAGGCGCCCCGCCCGCAGCGGCGGCACTCTCCTGCTTGCCTTCGCTCAACGCCTTGTTCAGGGTGGCTTCGGCTTGCTTGAGGGCGATGCCTGTGCCGCAACGGTAGATTTTCTTGCCGGCAAAACGCTCGGTCGGCACTTCGATATCCGCCGCCAGCAACACCACATCGGCGTCGCGAATGGCTTCGGCGCTCAACGGGTTGCGCGCGCCTACCGAACCCTGGGTCTCGACTTGCAAGTCGTAGCCCAAGCGCTTGGCCGCTTGCTGCAAGGCTTCGGCTGCCATAAAGGTATGGGCCACGCCTGTCGGGCAGGCGGTGATGGCGACGATTTTTGGAGCTTTCTGCGCGTTTTCAACTGCAGCTGTTGGCGCAGGTGCAACGTAGACCTCAGCCTCCTCCACGCCACGCTGCAACACCGCCTCTACATCTTGCAGGGCCTGGGCCGGCGTGCTCTGGAACACACGCTTGCCGATAAAACGCTGCATATCCAGCGGCGTACTGCTGACCAGCAACACCCACTCGGCTTCATCTATGGTCGCCGCCGATAACTGACGTTCAGGGTGCTTGGGGTCGTGGACTTCAACGCTGGTGCTCCAGCCCTGACGCTGAGCCGCCGCATCAAGCAAACGGGCGCACAGCACGCTGGTCACCATGCCGTTGGGGCAGCCCGTCACAATGGCTAATTTCATGTGGATTCCTTTTATTCTTCTGTCAGGGGGCGAACGCGAACGCCGCTTTCGAGCGTCGCCAGGTGCGCTGCATCGCTGATACCAAAACCGATCTGAGTAACGGCCATTGCCGCAATGGCAGTGGCGGTGCGCAGGGTCTGCTCGGGGCTATGGCCGCTGAGCAAACCGTGGACCATGCCCGCCAGCAGCGAGTCGCCCGCACCCACCGTGCTGGCGACGCTGACCTTGGGCGGCAACGCTTGCAAGGCCGGCCCACGGCTGAACCAGTTCACGCCTTCTGCACCGTGGGAAATCACCACGTGCTCAACGCCCTGTGCCTGCAAAGCGGTTGCGGCTGCAACCTGGGTTGCAAGGTCGCTGATATCGCGGCCCAAAGCATCGCTGAGTTCTTCGGTGTTGGGCTTGATCAGCCACGGCCCCGCTGCCAGGCCCTGCTTCAAGGCCTCACCGCTGGTGTCCAGGACCACTTTCAGGCCCTGAGCCTTCAAGCCCAGCAGCAGATCGTGCAGCCATTGCGGGCTGACGCCTCGGGGCAAACTGCCAGCCACCACGACCGCGTCATGCCCGGGAGCAATGCGCTCAAGGGTATCGAGCAAGATTTGCTGCGCCTGTGCGTCAACCTGCGGCCCCGGCCCGTTGAGGTCGGTGACGCGGCCATCGTCTTCAGCCAGCTTGATATTGCTGCGGGTTTCGCCCGGCACACGGATAAAGGCATCGACAAAACCGCGACGCTTGAACAGGGCATCGAATGCTTGTGCATTGTCCTCACCCAAAAAGCCACTTACCGTCAGCGTGTGGCCCAGATCGGCCAGTACTTGCGCCACGTTCAGGCCCTTGCCGGCAGCATGGGTCAGCATCAGCGGGCTACGGTTAACCTCCCCCGGTACCAGTTGCCCAAGACGCACGGTCAAGTCCAGTGCCGGGTTGAGGGTGACAGTCAGAATACGGGCCATCAGAGCGCCTCCACCAACGCACGAACTTCATCCGGGCTGCCCACGCTCAACGCTTCGGCGGCCAGGGTTTTCAGACGATCCATGCTCAACTCGCGTACCCGCGCCTTGACCTCGGGGATGCTGCGCGCCGAAACGCTCAGCTCATCCACGCCCAGGCCCACCAGCACAGGCACGGCCAGCGGATCAGCCGCCAGCTCGCCGCACACGCCCACCCATTTGCCATGGGCATGGGCCGCACGCACGGTGATATCGATCAGTTGCAATACCGCGGGGTGCAAGCCGTCAGCCTGGGCCGACAGGGTCGGGTGGCCACGGTCGATGGCCAGGGTGTATTGGGTCAGGTCGTTGGTGCCGACGCTGAAAAAGTCCACTTCCCTGGCCAGCACGGGCGCCAGCAAGGCAGCCGACGGCACTTCGATCATGATCCCCAATTGCAGGTCAGCCACTGGAATTTCCAGGCGCAAACGCTCGGTCATGTCGCGGGCGGCACGCCACTCGGCCACGCTGCCCACCATCGGGAACATGATACGCAGCGGGCGGTTGTCGGCTGAACGTAGCAAGGCGCGCAACTGACTTTCCATGATCTGCGGCCGTTGCAGCGTAAGACGAATGCCACGTACACCCAAAAACGGGTTTTCTTCTTTCTCGATCGGCCAGTACGGCAGCGGTTTATCGCCGCCCACGTCCAGCGTGCGTACCACCAGCGGCCGGCCAGCCAGGCCGTCGAGTACACGACGGTATTCGGCTTCCTGAGTCGCCTCATCCGGTACTTGCGAATGGGCCATGAAAATCAGTTCGGTGCGCAGCAGGCCAATGCCTTCGGCGCCCTGCTCCACTGCCGTGGCGACGCCCTTGCTCTCACCGATATTGGCAAACACTTCAACCGCATGACCATCCTGGGTCACGGCCAGTTCGTGGCGCTGGGCAGAGGCTGCCAGCAAACGCTGCTCACGGCTGTCGCGCTCCTGGGTGGCACGCTGCAAGGCGTCGGCATCCGGGGAGACGTGCAGGCGACCGCGCTGGCCATCAATCAACAATTCAGTGCCCGGCGCCAGCAGC
>NZ_WIVQ01000172.1:0-3763 GCF_009600545.1 Pseudomonas sp. FSL R10-1339
CTGGGCAGGAGCAGCAGGTGCCGCAGCGCCTTGAACCTTGAGCTTGAGGATAAAGTCGCCAGTGCCGACTTCGTCATCCAGCTTGACCGAAATACTCTCAACCACACCGGCGGCTGGCGATGGAATTTCCATGCTGGCCTTGTCGGACTCGAGAGTGATCAAGGATTGATCAGCCTCGACGGTATCGCCGGCCTTGACCAGGATTTCGATGATTTTAGCTTTGCCCGACGAGCCGATATCCGGGACATGAATGTCCTGGATGGTAGCAGCGGCAGGTGCAGCCGGGGCCGCAGGGGCATCGGCAGCAGGAGCAGCAGGTTTTTCGGCCGCAGCAGGAGCTGCAGCAGGGGCCGGTGCTTCAGGCGCCGCAGCGGCGCCCTCGGCTTCCAGTTCCAGCAGTTCGTCGCCTTCTTTCAGGCGGTCGCCCAGCTTGATCTTCAGGCTCTTGACGATACCGGCCTTGGGAGCAGGGATTTCCATGCTCGCCTTGTCCGATTCCAGGGTCAGGATGCTCTGATCGGCTTCGATACGGTCGCCGACTTTTACAAACAGCTCGATGACTTCACCGTCGCCGCTGCCGATGTCAGGTACTCGAATGAGTTCGCTCACAAATATTCTCCTCAGCAGTCCAGTGGGTTGCGTTTTTCCGGGTTGATGCCGAACTTGACGATGGCTTCTGCCACCACTTTAGGTTCGATATCGCCACGGTCAGCCAGTGCTTCCAGGGCTGCCAACACCACGAAATGACGGTCTACTTCAAAGAAGTGACGCAGTTTTTTGCGGCTGTCGCTGCGGCCGAAACCGTCAGTGCCCAGCACTTTGAATTCCTTGACCGGTACCCACTGGCGAATCTGTTCGGCGAACAGCTTCATGTAGTCGGTAGAGGCAATCACCGGACCTTTACGGCCGGTCAGGCACTCTTCAACGTAGCTCAGCTGAGGCTTCTGGCCAGGGTGCAGGCGGTTGTGACGCTCTACGGCCAGGCCGTCGCGACGCAGTTCGTTGAAGCTGGTAACGCTCCATACGTCAGCGCCGATGTTGAACTGTTCACGCAGGATGATCGCCGCTTCACGGACTTCACGCAGGATGGTGCCGGAGCCCATCAGCTGAACGTGGTGCGCCGCTTCCTTGGTGTCTTCCTCGAGCAGGTACATGCCCTTGACGATGCCTTCCTCGACACCGGCCGGCATGGCTGGCTGCTGGTAGGACTCGTTCATGACGGTGATGTAGTAGAAGACGTCCTGTTGCTCTTCGGTCATCTTCTTCATGCCGTCCTGAATGATCACCGCCAGCTCATAGCCGTAGGTCGGATCAAAGGTGCGGCAGTTCGGGATGGTACCGGCCAGGATGTGGCTGTGACCGTCTTCGTGCTGCAGGCCTTCACCGTTGAGCGTGGTACGCCCGGCGGTGCCGCCGATCAGGAAGCCACGGGTGCGGCTGTCGCCAGCGGCCCAGGCCAGGTCGCCAATACGCTGGAAGCCGAACATCGAGTAGAAGATGTAGAACGGCAGCATCGGCTGGTTGTGGTTGGAGTACGAAGTACCGGCGGCGATGAAGGAGCTCATGGCGCCTGCTTCGTTGATGCCTTCTTCGAGGATCTGACCTTTTTTGTCTTCGCGGTAGAACATCACCTGGTCTTTATCGACTGGCTCGTAGAGCTGGCCGACAGAGGAGTAGATGCCCAGCTGGCGGAACATGCCTTCCATACCGAAGGTACGGGCTTCGTCCGGGATGATCGGAACGATGCGCGGGCCGATTTCCTTGTCCTTGACCAGCTGCGCGAGGATCCGCACGAAAGCCATGGTGGTGGAAATTTCACGGTCGCCGGAGCCGTCAAGGATGGCCTTGAGGGTTTCCAGTGGCGGGGTCGGAATGCTGATGCTCTGTGCGCGGCGCTGAGGTACGAAACCGCCCAGTGCGGCACGGCGCTCGCTCAGGTAACGGGCTTCGGCGCTGCCTGCTTCCGGTTTGAAGAACGGCAGGTTTTCGATTTCGTCGTCTTTGACCGGGATGTCGAAACGATCGCGGAACAGCTTCAGGCTTTCAACATCAACCTTCTTGGTGTTGTGCGCGGTGTTTTTCGCTTCGCCGGCGCCGGTGCCATAACCCTTGATGGTCTTGGCCAGGATAACGGTTGGCTGGTCTTTGTGGTTGACCGCTTCGTGGTACGCCGCGTAGACCTTGTACGGGTCGTGGCCGCCACGGTTGAGCTTCCAGATCTCGTCATCGGACAGATCGGCAACCATCGCCTTGAGTTCCGGCGTGTTGAAGAAGTGTTCACGTACGAACGCGCCGTCTTTGGCTTTGTAGTTCTGGTACTCGCCGTCGATGACTTCGTCCATGCGACGTTGCAGGATACCGTCGACGTCTTTGGCCAGCAGCGGGTCCCAGAAACGGCCCCAGATGACTTTGGTTACGTTCCACTGAGCGCCGCGGAACACGCCTTCGAGTTCCTGGATGATCTTGCCGTTGCCGCGAACCGGGCCGTCGAGGCGCTGCAGGTTGCAGTTGATGACGAAGATCAGGTTGTCGAGGTTTTCACGGCCTGCCAGGGAGATTGCGCCCAGGGATTCCGGCTCGTCGCACTCGCCGTCGCCCAGGAAGCACCAGACTTTCTGGCCAGCAGGGATGTAGCCACGGGCTTCCAGGTACTTCATGAAGCGCGCCTGGTAGATCGCCTGGATCGGGCCAAGGCCCATCGATACGGTCGGGAACTGCCAGAAATCAGGCATCAGCCAAGGGTGCGGGTAGGACGACAGGCCCTGACCGTCCACTTCCTGGCGGAAGTTGTTCATTTGTTCTTCGCTGATGCGGCCTTCCATGAACGCACGGGCGTAAACGCCTGGCGAGGTGTGACCCTGGAAGTAGATCAGGTCGCCGCCGTGTGCGTCGGTAGGGGCCTGGAAGAAGTAGTTGAAGCCGATGTCATACAGGGTTGCGCTGGAAGCGAAGCTGGAGATATGACCGCCCAGGTCAGAATCTTTCAAGTTCGTGCGCATCACCATGGCCATGGCGTTCCAGCGTACCAGCGAGCGAATACGGCGTTCCATGAACAGGTCGCCAGGCATGCGTGCTTCGTGGGTTACGGGAATCGTGTTGCGATAAGGCGTGGTGATGGCATACGGCAGCTGCGAACCGGTGCGGGTAGCGAGCTCACCCATACGGGTCATCAGATAGTGAGCGCGGTCTTCGCCTTCTTTGTCGAGAACCGATTCCAGGGCGTCCAACCATTCCTGGGTTTCGACGGGATCGAGGTCTTGCATGGCTTGCTCCAGGGCGGATAGGCTTCCAGAATCGGTTGCCTGAGTTTGCGACTGGCCTTGTGGGCAGACGACATAAATTCTTGGATGGCCGGAGGTTGATTCCAGCGGCGTGTAGTTTTACTACAAATCGTCGGCCATTTCAGCCTTTCGAGTGTGTCATGCAGTAGTAAAACTACAGGAATGGTCCTGATGGCCACCTGTTTCGTTGTGCGAAAAATCGATATTGTTGGTGCTTTTATCTGCAATAAGCCGGTGATCTGCGGGCTTGATGCTAAACAAAATGATCTTACAGCTATTTATAACCTTTGTTCGACAGTCGGATTAAACCGCTGTTTCCTCCTGTCACCGTACTCGGCAACACCATAGCCGATCAAGGATAGACCATGAGCCTCCCGTCGCTTGCTCCAATTCCCGGTCTTTTACAGCCACTGGCCAGCCGTGCCGAGCAGTCGTGGCGCACGGCAGTCGCCGGGCTTGAGGGCGGGCACGGGCTCGATGAC
>NZ_WIVQ01000173.1:0-3714 GCF_009600545.1 Pseudomonas sp. FSL R10-1339
GGTCCGGGGCATCCGTTATCAGAGATGAATCCATCATGCTGCGTTTATTTACGCTGGTTGCCGCTGGCCTCCTCCTAAGCTCCTGTTCCAAAGAAGATCCCAAAGCCCAGTTCCCGACTGTCGACCTGCACGGGCGCCTGGTGGTCGATCAGGAGATGACGACCAGTCGTCAGGCCCAGGGTATCAACGGTGAATATTACAAGCGCGTCCTCACCGTTAATGGCCAAGAGATAATCTTTGCCGATTTCATCAAGCAATTTTGCTCTGACACCAACACCCGCAACGAAACTTGTCTGAAAGCCTTCCGCATCAAGAAAATCGATGATGTCAGCGGCGCAACCAAATTTCTCCCCAATGGGCTCTGACACCAATAAGCACCTAAAAACCCGATTCTTCGGGTTTTTTATTGGGTAAAAAGCGCTAACGATATACCTCCCGTCGATTCCCAATCTTCACCACCAGGATGCGCAACGCGCCGTCCTCGATGCTGCTGATGAGGCGGTAGTCACCCACCCGATACTTCCAAAAATCCCCTAAGCGTGAGCCTTTTAAAGCTTCGCCAATGCTGCGCGGATTCTCCAGATGCGATACCCGCTCATGCAGAAACAGCAGGATGCGCTTGGCGACTTGGGGATCGAGCTTGCCCAGCTCGCGCTCGGCAGCGCGGTCAAATTCAATCCGCCAAGCCATAACGCTTCATCACATCCTCAAGCGGCACCGATGCCGAGCGACCGGCGCGGTTATCCAGCAGGCGCTGTTCCGCCAGGTACAGGTCTTCCAAGTCGTCCAGGTGCGCCACGATGGCTTCACGGGCATAGAAGGTTTTGGTTCGGCCGGTAGCCTTGGCGAGGTTTTCCAGGCGGTCTTCCAGGTCCGAAGGCAGTCGAATAGCAAGCATGGCCAGACTCCATAATCAGGGTTGCTATACAAGTATAGCAAAATTGCGCTAGCCCATGCGCGACCGCTTGGATCTGTGAGCCATTTAACGAATGTCCCGTTATTCGTACCTCCGGTTACCCAAGCGAGACAAGATATAGATCAACGATGTCTAATTTGGGCGATCACACTCATCATCGACTTAGCTTTAAGGCCTTCTTCCACGCTTCCTTGAAACCTTTCAGGGACACCGTCCCATTTGTGTAACCAACCCGCATCCTAGCCACATTTCCACTCATCATTTGCCGTAAGGCTTCGCCATTTTTCGCGACCTTATTACATGAGCCTGGATCCTCAACAGGAGTGAGTGGAATAGCCTTATTTCCGTCCACCGACACACTACTCAGGTCATAGTCACATGATGGCCAGTACATATCACCGAGAAATCCAACGGAAGGGCTCAGCGTCACGAGTCGACCACCGAAAATGGTGAATCCGATGGTTAGGTCAGTTTTCGGGGGAAATGGAGACCCTGGCTTCGGGGTATCTTTGAAGTCAGTTCTAACTCCGATCTGTGTAACGGTATCCATATCATCGTGGAACACTTTGACTCGCCAGTCTCCAAACGACTCCCAGTCGTCAGCGTAGCTGTTCGCCGAAGTTAATAGAAAAAACACAGCTAGAATTCGCTTGTTCACTACGATTTTATCTCCTGATAAATAATCTAAATTGCGCTCCCAGTTAAGCCCGGCAAATATCACCTACAACGAACAATTGAATGGGGCCAGTAAATCGTCCAGAGCGGCTAAGGCCGCTCTGATAGACCGCCGTCGAAGACGGCGAAGTAGCCTGACAGAAACTCCCCGAGCCCACGAGGGGAGTTAGGAAAAATGGCCCCAAGGCCAAATTTTTCCGATCTGCCTTGGTGCAGCCCGTACAGGGCGTAACCAAGGTGCGAAGCATCAGGCCGCACCGCTTGCGTGCGCGCCCGGCAAAGCCGGACCAACCTGCATTCTGCTATTGCGCGACGTCTCGTTGCGGTCCCTTGTCCCTTTCTTGACTGCTACATCGCGAATCCAGGTTGGTCCGGCTTTGCCGGGCGCGCACGCGGGTGAATTTTCGAGACAAGCCCGTCCAGGGCGCAGGGGAGGAAAGAGGGTGGAGGCTCGCGCAGCGAGTCGGAACCCTGAAAGCCTGACGGGGCGCTCCCCCGGAAGGTTTGGGCGTCCCGCAGGGCGGCCACGACAGACCGTAGGGATGGCGCGCTGTTGCTCTGCTTTTGTCTTGGATTATCTATGTGGCGTTCTATTGGTCGTTCTATTGCGTTGGCTATTGCTTCAGCAATAGAACGCCAATAGGAGAGGTATAAAGGTGAAAAGGTACAAAAGGGCAAAAAGCCAAGAGCATTCGCGCTACGCGCTCACCAGCTCGACCCCCTAAAGGGGGACCCCCACTCGCTGGGAAAGATCCAAAGCGGGTAATAACCCTGAGAGACAAGAGCACGAGCAATGATGGCTGACGCCAGTCTAAGGCCGCCCACTGGCGGCAATAATGATGGCTACGCGACGCTCTTGATGGCTCCCACTGGCGTGGGAGCCCCTACGATCGGCTTTTAAAAAAAGCGTCTCGCATGACTCCACGCAGTGAGGATTTTGTTCCAGGTGCGCCACCCGGCTCCCACTCCCAACAGGCGTTCCAGACTTTCGGGGATTGTTTACCACTGCGCCCCCTGCCCTCTTCGGCGTCTGGCGGTTGGTGGGTTTTAGGACAGTGACAGCGCCCGTGGTTGGGTTTTTACGCTGCCCTGCCATTGCCTTCTCGCCCTTGCGGGTCGCACCTAACCGGCTATACCGGCTGCCGTGAAGAGATCCCCTTGATCGGCAGCTATTACTTCCCGGGCCCAAAGCATCTTGATTCCAAGCGTCGGGAAGAGGTGTCGGGGGAGGCTGGAAGCTGGACAGACGGGAGTTTTCCCGACAGAATTGGCTTACCAGGTCTCGTTCCCCGCACCGAAAAGCAGAGATTCCCCGAGACCTTGGCCAGAGCGATTGCCGTCGCCGCTGGCCCGAATGAAACCCTGCCTTGGCAGGGTTTTTTCGTTTTAATGCTATGTATCTATTACCCAAAGATATTGCGTTTGCTCGCCCAGCGCAAACCCTGTGTCTTTCACAAGCTGCCGTGTGGGTCTGGCAGCTGCGCTGCCTACCCGCACGGTAGCGAACAAGGTCCCCCGGACCGCGTTAGGGAATGGTCGGTTAAGTCTCATAAATAGCAGTAGACTGTAGGGCACCCTACAGACAGAACCCGACACTGCCCTACATGGCAAAATTAACCATCGGCCGCATGGCAAAACTCTACGGTTTACACCGGTCAACATTGCATGAGGCCGTGTCTAAAGGCCGTGTAACTGCAGGCCTAGACGGTAAAGGGCAAAAGGTTATAGACCTATCAGAAATGATCCGTGTTTATGGCGAACCACAGGGGATCACCCTACACCGCCCTACACTTGACCCGACACCCTCGCCCTACACTTCCCCTACACCTGAAATGGACGCCTTACACCCAGCCCTACACTCGTTGGTTGAAGAGGTTCGATTGCTGCGTGCAGAGATACAAGAGCTGCAACAATCACTTCGGCTGATCGAGCATAAACCCGAGCCTAAACCTGCATTGCCTCACAACGCGAAGCCAGGGGAAGCCCCTACTTGGGCAAATTTGCTCGACGCTCTCGATAACTAAAAGCCGTGGCCAGTTTCGCGGGCGCGAAACTTCATAGTTCCACCGCAAAGCCTCGCACACCAAGCCTTTCGGCAAAGCGACCCACCGCCGTCAGGCTGG
>NZ_WIVQ01000174.1:0-3700 GCF_009600545.1 Pseudomonas sp. FSL R10-1339
ATACCGTACCGGGCCCGAGTGCCTGGTGATCCACGGCGCCAATGGCCAGGTCGACCTGCGCAAGTTGTTGCAGGCGCTGGCCGCCCGCGGCGTCAACGAAGTGCTGGTGGAGGCCGGGCCGCGTCTGGCGGGGGCCTTTGCCGAGCAGGGGTTGGTGGATGAATACCAGATATTTGTCGCGGCCAAGTTTTTGGGCTCTACGGCGCGGCCATTACTGGAGCTGCCGCTGACCCATATGAGCGAAGCGCCATTGCTCAAAATTACCGACATGCGCGCGGTAGGCGATGACTGGCGAGTCACTGCCATACCTGTGCCGTCAGCGAGCGTATAATTCTCAGCCTTCGTGTTACGCAGGCTTTGTTCTCAAGGGGAACGCCATGTTTACCGGCATCATTGAATCCATCGGCAGCATCCGTGCATTGACCCCCAAGGGCGGTGATGTGCGAGTTTCCATCGACACCGGCAAGCTCGACCTGAGCGACGTCAAACTCGGCGACAGCATCGCCATCAATGGCGTGTGCCTGACCGCCGTTGAGCTGTCGGGCAACGGCTTTGCCGCTGACGTCAGCCGCGAGACCCTCGATTGCACCGCGTTCAACGACTTGAAAAGCGGCAGCCGGGTCAACCTGGAAAAGGCCCTGACCCCGACCACGCGCCTGGGCGGTCATCTGGTCAGCGGCCACGTTGATGGCGTGGGCGAGGTGATCTCCCGTGAGGAGAACGCCCGTGCCATCGAGTTCCGCATCCGTGCACCCAAAGAACTGGCCAAGTACATTGCCCATAAAGGCTCGATCACGGTCGACGGCACCAGCCTGACGGTGAACGCGGTCAATGGCGCCGAGTTCTCGCTGACCATCATTCCGCACACCCTGAGCGAAACCATCATGGGTGACTACCGTCCGGGTCGCCGGGTCAACCTCGAGGTCGATTTGCTGGCGCGCTACCTTGAGCGTTTGCTGCTGGGTGACAAAGCTGCCGAGCCGACCTCGGGTGGCATCAGCGAAAGTTTTCTGGCCGCCAACGGCTTTCTCAAATCCTGACGTAAGGGGGTGCCGCGTGGCGCTCAACAGCATCGAAGAACTGGTTGAAGATATCCGCCAAGGCAAGATGGTCATCCTTATGGATGACGAAGACCGCGAGAACGAAGGCGACCTGATCATGGCCGCCGAGTGTTGTCAGGCCGAGCACATCAACTTCATGGCGCGCTTTGCCCGTGGCCTGATCTGCATGCCGATGAGCCGCGAGCGTTGCGAACTGCTCAAGCTGCCGTTGATGGCACCGCGCAATGGTTCCGGTTTTGGCACCAAATTCACGGTCTCGATTGAAGCCGCTACCGGTGTGACCACCGGCATTTCGGCGGCTGATCGTGCCCGCACGGTACAAGCCGCTGCTGCAAAAGACGCCAAGGCTGAAGACATCGTCAGCCCCGGCCATATCTTCCCGTTGATGGCTCAAGCCGGTGGCACCCTGGCCCGCGCCGGCCACACTGAAGCTGCCTGTGATCTGGCGCGCATGGCCGGGTTCGAGCCAAGCGGCGTGATCTGCGAAGTGATGAACGACGATGGCACCATGGCCCGTCGTCCTGAACTGGAAGCTTTCGCGGCCGAGCACGGCATCAAGATCGGCACCATTGCCGACCTGATCCACTACCGCATGATTCACGAACGTACCGTTCAGCGGATTGCCGAGCAGCCACTGGACAGCGAACTGGGCCAATTCAATTTGGTGACCTATCGTGATTCAGTCGAAGGCGATGTGCATATGGCACTGACCCTGGGCAAGATCTGCGCCGAAGAACCGACCCTGGTGCGCGTGCATAACATGGACCCGCTGCGCGACCTGCTGATGGTCAAGCAGCCCGGCCGCTGGAGCCTGCGCGCCGCCATGAGCGCGGTGGCTGAGGCCGGCAGCGGTGTGGTGCTGTTGCTCGGTCACCCCCTGGATGGCGATGTATTGCTGGCCAATATCCGCGAAACGGCAGACCACGCGCCGGTGAAAAAACCGACCACCTACAGCATCGTCGGTGCCGGTTCGCAGATCCTGCGTGACCTCGGTGTACGCAAAATGCGCCTGATGAGTTCACCAATGAAGTTCAATGCCATATCCGGTTTCGATCTGGAAGTTGTAGAATACGTGCCCTCCGAATAAAGACCGGTCGTGTCCAGTCCGAATTCGTGGCCCAATATCCTAAAGAGCGCATGCAAATGCGCTCTGGCTCTTTAATACGAGACATACCGAATGACCCTGAAGACCATCGAAGGTACCTTCATCGCCCCCAAAGGTCGCTACGCACTCGTAGTTGGCCGTTTCAACAGCTTCGTCGTCGAAAGCCTGGTGAGTGGTGCCGTTGATGCCCTGGTTCGCCACGGTGTGAACGAAAGCGACATCACCATCATCCGCGCACCTGGCGCGTTTGAAATCCCGCTGGTCGCGCAAAAAGTTGCCCAGCGCAACGAATTCGCCGCCATCATCGCCCTGGGCGCCGTGATTCGTGGCGGTACTCCGCATTTCGAATACGTTGCTGGCGAGTGCACCAAGGGCTTGTCCCAAGTGTCCATGCAGTTCGGCGTACCGGTTGCCTTCGGCGTGCTGACCGTTGACTCGATTGAACAAGCCATCGAGCGCTCGGGCACCAAAGCTGGCAACAAAGGCGCAGAAGCTGCCTTGTCCGCCCTTGAAATGGTTAGCCTGTTGGCACAGTTGGAGGCCAAGTGATTTCCGACGAAAGCGATCGTTTCAACCCGCGCGACCCGAAACCTGCGGACGCTGGCAAGCCTTCCAAGAGCGCCAAGCGCCGTGAAGCGCGTCAACTCGCAACTCAGGCCCTGTACCAATGGCACATGGCCAAGCAGTCGCTGAACGAAATCGAAGCGCAATTCCGCGTCGATAACGACTTCTCCGACGTTGATGCTGCCTACTTCCGTGAAATCCTGCACGGCGTGCCTGCGCACAAAGGCGAGATCGATGCTGCCCTGGTTCCGTGCCTGGACATCACCATCGAAGAACTCGATCCGGTTGAGCTGTCTGTTCTGCGCCTGTCCACCTGGGAGCTGATCAAGCGTGTTGACGTGCCTTACCGCGTTGTAATCAACGAAGGCATCGAGCTGGCGAAAGTGTTCGGCTCCACCGACGGCCACAAGTTCGTCAACGGTGTGCTCGACAAACTGGCGCCACGCCTGCGTGAAGCTGAAGTAAAGGCTTACAAGCGCTAAACCGCGCTGTCGGCCATGGGCGAGTTTGAGCTGATCCGCAACTTCTTCGCTGCCGCGCCCTGTGCGCAGGGCGGCGAGGGTGTTGCCCTGGGTATTGGCGACGACTGCGCCCTGCTGGATGTTCCCTTCGGGGAACAGCTGGCGATTTCCACCGACACCCTGGTAGCCGGGGTGCACTTCGCAGATCCCTGCGACCCTTTCCTGCTCGGTCAGCGTTCGCTGGCAGTGGCGGCCAGTGATTTGGCGGCCATGGGCGCAACTCCTGTCGCATTTACCCTTGCCCTGACCCTGCCGACGTTTGACGCCGAGTGGCTGCAAACCTATGCCCGTGGTTTGAACCTGATGGCCCAGACCTGTGGCCTGCGCCTTATCGGTGGCGACACCACGCGCGGGCCATTGTGTCTGACCCTTACAGTTTTCGGGCGAGTGCCCACGGGCCATGCCCTGACCCGCAGCGGCGCGCGCCCCGGTGACCTGCTGTGTGTGGG
>NZ_WIVQ01000175.1:0-3603 GCF_009600545.1 Pseudomonas sp. FSL R10-1339
GTGATGGCGACCCGCGAAGCCCACAATGGACGCTGACCACTGGAGCGCACAAAAGGGCTGTCGACGGTGGTGGCGGCCGGGGCTTTGGCTTCGGCAGTCAGCGCCGTGGTCGCCGCAGCCTCCCCCGGCACCGCAGCTTTGTTTTTCGACATCTGGCGCATCAACACATCGGCCAGGCCGATACCACCGCCCTGCCGGGACAGGGTCACGGACAATTGCTGGTCGTACATTTCCTGATACTGCTTGGCCGCCGGGGTGTTGAGCGGGTTGTCCTTGCCCAGCACTTCGTTGGCCGAGCGCATCGACTTGAGCATTTCGTTGAGAAACAGCGACTCGAATTCCTGGGCAACTTTGCGCATATTGCCGTCGCTTTCGCGGTCGCCGACTTTCAGATTGTTCAGCCGATTCAGGTCGGTGAACGCCCCGGAATCGCTGCCACTGACTACTCCACTCTTACGCATATCCATGACGTCGGCCTCAGATCACGATCAGGTCGGCTTGCAGCGCGCCGGCCTGTTTCAGCGCTTCGAGAATCGCCATCAAGTCCCCTGGCGCTGCGCCGACCTGGTTTACCGCCCGCACGATTTCGTCGAGGGTGGTGCCCGGGCCGAACTTGAACATCGGCTTGGCTTCCTGCTGGGCATTCAGTCGCGAACGCGGCACCACGGCGGTCTCGCCGTTGGACAGCGGGCCGGGCTGGCTGACAATCGGGTCTTCGGTGATGGTCACGGTCAGGCTACCGTGGGTCACTGCGGCGGGCGAAACCTTGACGTTCTGGCCAATCACGATGGTGCCGGTGCGCGAGTTGATGATGACCTTGGCCACCGCCTGCCCCGGATCGACTTCGAGGTTTTCCAGGATCGACAGATAGTCGACCCGCTGGCTCGGGTCCAGTGGTGCGGTCACGCGAACCGAGCCGCCATCGATGGCCTGCGCCACGCCGGGGCCGAGCAGGTCATTGATCTTGTCGACGATACGCTTGGCGGTGGTGAAGTCCGAGCGGTTGAGGTTCAGGGTCAGGCTGTTGCCCTGGTTGAAACCGCTGGGTACGGCCCGCTCAACCGATGCGCCACCCGGAATACGCCCGGCCGACGGCACGTTGACGGTGATTTTCGAGCCGTCGCGGCCTTCGGCATCGAAACCGCCGACCACCAGATTGCCCTGGGCCACCGCATACACATTGCCATCAATGCCTTTAAGCGGTGTCAGCAGCAGCGTACCGCCGCGCAGGCTTTTGGAGTTGCCGATGGAGGAAACGGTGATATCGATCACCTGCCCCGGCTTGGCGAATGCCGGCAAATCGGCGCTGATGGACACCGCCGCAACGTTTTTCAGCTGCACATTGCCCGAACCCGGCGGTACCTTGATGCCAAACTGCGACAGCATGTTATTGAACGTCTGCAGGGTAAACGGGGTTTGTGTGGTCTGGTCACCCGTACCATTCAAGCCCACCACCAGGCCATAACCAATCAATTGGTTGGAACGCACGCCGGAAATGCTGGCGATGTCTTTCAACCGCTCGGCGTGGGCGCCCAGGGAGGTCGACAACAGCAACACGGCTGCCAGCAGATGCTTGAGGTTGGGCATGGTGAGCTTCATCACTAAAAGGGAAACAGCGGGCTAAGGAAGAAACGGTCAAACCAGCCCGGCTGGCTCGCATCGGCAAACGAGCCGGTGCCCGAGTAGGTGATGCGCGCATCGGCCACACGGGTCGAAGACACAGTGTTGTCAGTGGCAATGTCATCGGCCCGTACCAGGCCGGCAATGCGTACCAGCTCGTCGCCGGTGTTAAGGGTCATCCACTTTTCACCGCGCACGGCGATGATGCCGTTGGGCAGCACGTCGGCGACAGTCACGGTGATCGAACCGGTCAGGCTGTTGCCCTGCCCGGCCTTGCTGTCGCCCTTGGTGGCACGGCTGCCGCTGTAACCGGCATTGAGGCTCAGGTCACCCCCGCCCAGCGGGTTGTTGGTGGTCAGGCCGCTGCCGAACAACGAGGTCAGGCCGATGCTGGTGTTGCTGTTTTTACCGATCGCCGAGTTGGCGTTTTTACTCGCCTGGGTCTTCTCATTAAGGGTAATGGTAATGATGTCGCCGATGCGGTACGCCTTGCGGTCGCTGTACAGGTTCTGCTCGAAACCGGCCTGGTAAATCGAGCCGTTGTTGGCGGCAGCCGGCAGCGGCGTACGCGGCAGCACAGGTGCGTAGTACGGGTCGTTGGCCCGCGGTGGCGGGCTGACGCAGCCGGCCAGCAAGGTGATGGCGCCCAGTGCCAGAACAGAAAACAAGCGCTTCATGAGCTCTCCCGCTATTTCACGTAATTACAGGTTTTGCGTGACGAACGACAACATCTGGTCAGCGGTCGAGATCACTTTGGAGTTCATCTCGTAGGCGCGCTGAGTGGTGATCATATTGACCATTTCTTCCACGGTGCTGACGTTCGAGGTCTCGAGCATGCTTTGCATGGTCAGGCCAAAGCCGTTCAGGCCCGGGGTGCCGATTTGCGGCGCACCGCTGGAGGCGGTTTCCAGGAACAGGTTGCCGCCCTGGGACTGCAAGCCGGCCGGGTTGATAAAGTCGGCGGTCTGCACGTTGCCGATCACTTGCGCCGCCGGGTTGCCGGAAATGGTCACCGATACGGTGCCGTCCTGGCCGACGGTGAAGGTCTGGGCATCGGCCGGCACCACAATCGCCGGTTCCAGGGCAAAGCCGTTAGCGGTGACGATCTGGCCATTGGAGTCCAGATGGAAAGTACCGTCACGGGTGTAGGCCGTTGTTCCGTCAGGCTGCATGATCTGGAAAAAACCACGGCCGTTGATGGCCATGTCCAGCGGCTGCTCAGTGGTTTGCAGGCTACCAGCAGTGAAGTTCTTTTGCGTGCCGACAATACGTACCCCGGTGCCCACTTGCAGGCCCGATGGCAGTTCGCTGTCCTGGGTCGACTGTGCACCTGGCTGGCGCTTGATCTGGTAGAGCAAGTCCTGGAACTCGGCGCGATCACGCTTGAAGCCGGTGGTCGAGACGTTGGCCAGGTTGTTGGAAATGGTGGTCAGGTTGGTGTCTTGTGCAGCCAAACCCGTTTTTGCAACCCACAGTGCCGGAAGCATGGTGCTCTCCTCGCGCGCCGGTTTTTCGGCGCCACGTTCAAGTAATTAGCTGATGGACAGGACGCGAGTCATGGCCTGGTCGTCTTCTTTGGCGGTGTTCATCATTTTGATATGCAGCTCGAACTGCTTGGACAAAGCCAGCACCGAGGTCATTTCATCCACGGCATTGACGTTGCTCGCCTGCAGAAAACCCGAGGTCACCCGCACATTGGCATCGGCCGGGGCCGGCTGACCGTCATTGGTGTGGATCAGGCCGTCGAGGCCCTTGCTCATGGTTTTCAGGTCCGGCTGGACCAGCTTGATGCGGTCCACTTGGGCCATCACCCGCGGGCCTTCGCCCTGGGCGCGGATGCTGATGGTGCCGTCTTCGCCGACTTCGATCTGCTGCTGGGGCGGCACCGCGATCGGCCCGCCGTTGCCCATGATCGGCATGCCGTTGCCGGCACGCAGGATGCCCAGGGCATCCACGTTCATGCTGGCGGTGCGCACATAGGCC
>NZ_WIVQ01000176.1:0-3298 GCF_009600545.1 Pseudomonas sp. FSL R10-1339
CCATTGGGTGGCCTGTGGCGGTATCGCGTAGGAGACTTCAGGGTAATCTGCGAGATACAGGACGGCGCCTTACGGATACTGGTTGTACAGCTTGGCAACCGTCGAGAAGTTTACCGCTGAAACCAACGTAACCCGCTGTCGCGTCCAGTTGAAGTACACCTCAACTGGGCGTCAGTCAGCTCACTGGCATCGCGTCAGACTAGGGCCGCTTTCTGCATTATCTGACGCCTAAACGTCAAACTCTATGGCCTCAACCTGACAGGCCGCATGCTTAGCGTACGATTTTGTCCGTTTTCTCTACCGTCCCCTTAAACAACGGCTGAGCGTATGCAAAACAACCCCAAAAGAACGGTAGAAAAAGGCACGAGAACGGAAAAAGAACAGCAGGCGCAACGGATTAAGTCGGCTGAATAGGCGGGCAAGATAGGTGAAGTAGGCCTACCGGCCCACTTCACAGCTTGTCCATTCGCCTGCGGCTCAATGGAAAGTTTCGCGGGCGCGAAATGGTTACTTGGCCATTTGGGCACCAGTTGTATAACAAGTGCTATACAAAATTCTCCAGGTTTTGTGGGCTAAATCATTTGTTTTGTATCACAACTGTATAGCGTCAAAGAATTATTAGTTTTTAATAAATTTTTGAAAAATAAAGGTTTTTTCCATCGCACTGAGGTGCGTGATGTGTATTGAGATTTTGACCCTGTTAAGGGGGAAAATCTGGCTCTTCAAAGGGCGTAAAAATCATTCAGGTCGAAGACCGTGGCCAGTCGATGGCAGGTAAGGTGCAAAAGAGGTGCAGGGTGGGTGCAGGGTGGGTGCAGACCAGGTGCAAAACGGGTATAGAGCTGGTGTAAAGAGAGGCGGAAAGGGTGCAAAAAAAGCCATCGATCTACGATCCAGGGGCGGCGTTAACCAATCCAGAAACCAGGGCCGTGTTTATTGCGGATGCTTTAGCGACCGGCCATGCCGCTCATATTGTGGCCTCCATAGGTGTGGCTATCAGCGCATTTGGGGCGGCCAAAATGGCGAGTCTGACCGGGATCACCGTGGCAGATCTGGAGCAGCTCTTTGGTACCCATGGCGATCCGGACCTTTATCGCTTGATGAAAGTGCTACACGTGCTGGGGGTCAGTTTATCCGTGACTGCAAGAACGCAGTGACGCGTCACGTGACGGCACAAAACCATGCGCGACCCTTATATTGAGCTACACTGTGGCCCAATATAGGAGGACTACCCATGTCCACAAATGCTGTCGTTCGTGCTCGTATCGATGAGCACATCAAAGAAGAAGCCGCTGCAGTACTTGCGACAATGGGCTTAACGGTTAGCGATGCTTTCCGCATGATGATGACCCGTATAGCGCAGGAAAAGGCGCTGCCATTCGAGCCGTTGGTGCCCAACGCCAAAACCGTTGCCGCGATGAAAGAAGCCCGGCGCGGAAAGCTGCAAAAGTTCGCCACCATTGATGATCTGATGGCGGATTTGCATGCGGACGATTGAGAGAACCAGTCAGTTCAAGCGAGATTTTAAGCGAGAGGCCAAGGGGCCGCATCGAGCTGACTTGGAGCCGGGCGGCCTGTTCATCAAGATTGTCACTGCCCTGATGAATGACAAACCGCTGCCGGAAAAACATCGGGATCATGCTCTGACTGGTAACTGGAAAGACCATCGGGATTGCCATATCAAACCGGATTGGCTGCTGATCTACTGCAAGCCCGACGATGAGCGCTTGCAGCTTGTGCGACTCGGATCACACAGCGAGCTGAGCCTATGACCAGCCAGGCTAAAGAGTGTGACGCGTCATATGACGGTAGAGCACCATGCGTCACACCATAGATGAAGCCGCGTCACTGATCGGCAGAACGCGCCGGTCCATATACCGGGCAATGACCGAAGGCCGTATATCATATGGCTTAGAGTCCGATGGACGTCGCTATATCGACACCGCGGAGTTACTGCGTGTGTACGGTGCTTTCGAGCCAGCGTCACAGAGCGTCACAGTGGAAATGTCACACGGCGTCACAGTGACTGGCGACCTCGGGGAGATCATCGCCAGGGCGGTGGCAAAGGCCGTCGCTGAAGCGGTGGAGCCATTGCGGCAAGAGATCGAGAAGCTACGCCTTGATAATGCTGAGCAACGCCTTATTGAGCACAACCCTGAGCCTCAACCTGAAAAAGCGCCAACCCCGGGAAAGCCAAAATTACCCGGGCCTGCCAAGTCTTTTTCCGATCTACTGGCCGGACTGGCCGATTAGTCTCGACGGTGACGATCTAAACCCAGTCCGACCCACGTACATCAATCCAGTCATTCAGCCAGTGCCAAGGTGATCTGGTTGAGTCTGGCATGTGCTGCTTCCCAGCTCTCACCAGGACGAGCGCGTTTGGCAACCTCAGCGTCTGTCAGCTTGCCAAGCTTTTGCTTCACCGGCACGGATGTTGGTTCTGGTTTGATGGCAAAGATCAGATGGGTGACGGTGCGTCCGGTCTTGCGCTGTGTGTAGCTCACACGAATATCGCTGTATTCGTTGATTTGTGCCACGGCTGTATCTAGGACTCGCTTTTTAAAGTCCTTAATTGCCTTGTATTCGTTGGTAAGGCCGAGACTTTCGCGCAGATTAGCGAGTGCCAACTCGCGTTTTCCGATTGTGAGGTACTGCACCAGTAGCTCGTAGAGCCGTACAGCGTGAACGCTCGACATGCCACTGATTTTCTCCAAACGGTATGACGTGAACTCGGACTCGAGACGTGTGATGTAGGGGATCACCCGAGGGGCGAACGTCAACTGAATTCGGCCTGTTCCGTCGATGTAAGCCTTGTCGCTGATCCATCGGGTTGTGACAGTACGGTCCTTACCGGTGTCCGGATCGGTGTCATAGATCGTCACCGAGCGGTCGAACAGGTCGCCCATCGCTTCTTTAAGTTGTCCGTAAACCTTGGTTTCGTTGGTCCCGAATGCCTGAGCGAAATCGCTCGCTGCAATCGTGACTGGCTTATCTGGCGAAAGGCCCAGCTGTTCGTCGCGACTACGACTGATGGCAAACAGGATGATTTGTTGTTCGACCAGGTTGAGCCGGTAGCTAGCTTCGACAAGCCGGTTAGATTTGACAACAACTTCGCTTTTCTCAGCCATCAGTAGTCCTCGTGGGGAGATCCACCATAGCATAAAAAGGACTATTTAATACAAGTCCCTTAATACCGCAAATCTGTCCCTTTATGACCGCAAATCTGTCCCTTTATGACCGCAAATCTGTCCCTTTATGACCGCAAATCTGTCCCTTTATGGAGGCTGTATGCCACGTA
>NZ_WIVQ01000177.1:0-3279 GCF_009600545.1 Pseudomonas sp. FSL R10-1339
GGTTTTGAACGGCTGCCGTTTTTTGAAAGCACCTATGGCTCAGCAGTCGAAAAATAGCGGCCTACTTCAGACCATCCCTAGAGGCTTGTGCATAGAAAGCAGTGCTTGGAACAGTGGCGCTGATATTAATCTGGGTACTTGTACTGTCGGCAGCCCATGCACTGGAAACACCGAACACCATTACTGCCGCAGC
This sequence comes from Pseudomonas sp. FSL R10-1339, assembly GCF_009600545.1. Taxonomy (NCBI): domain Bacteria; kingdom Pseudomonadati; phylum Pseudomonadota; class Gammaproteobacteria; order Pseudomonadales; family Pseudomonadaceae; genus Pseudomonas; species Pseudomonas sp. FSL R10-1339. Next base: position 194 of record NZ_WIVQ01000177.1, read on the forward strand.
AACCAGAGCGGTTTTGTTTATTAACATTTTGTTTACCTGTTGTATAATAGGTGTAAAGGAACATGCATTTGTGGAAACAGAGTGTTTTCCAATCGGCCGAGGATGATTAAGTTTGAATTCCGTCCAGATATCTGGCGTTTGTCATCAGGCTGGAATGGGCTTTCGACCCCCGGCTGGTCAAGCTGGATCAGAATATTAGAATTTCAGGATGGTTAAAGTAGCCAAGTGCGAACGTTTAAGTGGCTTTGGTCTTGCGATCTTGCGGCTTTCTTCCTTTGATAGTTGAGTGAATAATCCTGCTTGTATAAGTTCCTCCTGTAGGTGCAGGCTATGGCAACAAGTTGTATTGTTTGAGCTTTGTTATTTTCTGCTGGGGCGGCTGATCTGTTTTTATAAGAGAGTGCTGTGTTGTTTGAGTGAAATATCCAAGTAAAACGTAAGTTCATTAGTTCTTATGGCGTAGGGTGTGATTAATTAATGATGATTGATCGCTGCCGCGGGCATTTACTTGTGGCTATACGGGCGTGCGCCTGTGGCTCTGTGTCTTATGTTTAGTCTCAACGGACGATGATCCGCCTCGCGCGCCTTCCCATACTGCTCCCATGGTTTTTTTGCCAATCCAGGAGCACATGTGAACAGCGCAGCCCATACCGCATTTCAGACCAGTATCGACGCGGGCGTCGCTGAACTGGTGATCGACCGGCCACCGGTCAATGCCCTCGACAGCCAGGAATGGCTCGATCTGGCACGTACTCTCGAAGCATTGGGGCAAGACCCGCAAGTGCGAGTCATCGTGATCCGCTCCGAGGGCCGTGGCTTCTGCGCCGGGGTCGATATCAAGGAACTGGACGCCCACCCCGAACGTATCGTGACCGTCAATGCCGGCAACTACGCCACCTTCAAGGCCATTCACCGCAATCCGGTGCCGGTGATTGTTGCCGTGCATGGCTATGTGCTGGGTGGCGGGATCGGTATTACCGGCGCTGCCGATATTGTCGTTGCCTCCGATTGCGCCAGTTTTGCCTTACCCGAAGTGGATCGCGGCGCCATGGGCGGCGGGGCGCATTTGCAGCGTCTGTTCCCGGTGCAGAAAGTCCGTTATCTGTTTTTGACCGGCGACAAGATCAGTGCCGTTGACGCCCAGCAATACGGCTTTATCGAGCGCGTGGTGCCCCGTGAGCAATTGCGTGAAACCGCGCTGCAAATTGCCCGCAAGATCGCCAGCAAAAGCCCGGACATGATCCGCATCGCCAAGGAGGCCCTGAACGGTATCGAAGACGGCAACCTGGAAGACAAATACCGCTGGGAACAGGGGTTCACGCTGCAGGCCTACAACAGCACGGACTCCGCCGAAACCCGCCGCGCATTCGTAGAAAAACGCGACGCCAACTTCTGAGGAGCTGACGATGGATCTGACCTACTCCCCCAAACAAAAGGCCTTTCGCCAGGAGGTGCGCCAATGGCTGGCGGACAACCTGCCGACCACGCCGCTGGCCAGCTACGATACCCGCGAGGGCTTCGAGCAACACCGCCAGTGGGAAGCCAAATTATTCGAAAACCGTCTGTCGATGGTCATGTGGCCCACCGAGCTGGGCGGGCGCGGCTGCGACCTGATCGAGTGGCTGATTTTCGAAGAGGAATATTACGGCGCCGGCGGGCCGATGCGGGTCAATCAGAACGGCCAGCTGTTGCTCGGCCCGACGCTGATGGAGTTCGGCACCGAGGCGCAAAAACTGCGTTTCCTGCCGCGCATGGCCGCCAGTACCGACATGTGGGCCCAGGGCTGGTCCGAACCGAACGCAGGTTCCGACATGGCCGCTATCACCAGCAAGGCCACCCGCGATGGCGACAGCTACGTGCTCAACGGCCAGAAAACCTGGTCCACACGAGCGATTTTTGCCGACTGGCTGTTCGGCCTGTTCCGTAGCGATCCGTCGTCCAGCCGCCATCACGGGCTGTCCTTCGTGATGGTGCCGCTCAATGCACCGGGGGTCACCGTACGCCCGATCAAGGCCCTGAACGGCAAGGATGCGTTTGCCGAAGTGTTCTTTGATGACGTGCGCATCCCGCTGGAAAACCGTATTGGCGATGAAGGCCAGGGCTGGCATGTGGCAATGGCCACTGCCGGCTTCGAGCGAGGTCTGCTGCTGCGTTCCCCGGCCCGTTTTCAATACACGGCGCGCAAATTGGTGGAGCTGTACCAGGCCAACCGCACCAGCGCCGATCGTGATCCGAGCCTTGGCGAGGCGGTGTGCAAGGCCTGGTCGGACGCCCAGGCTTACGCCCTGTCTGCGTACCACACCGTGGGCCGCCTGAGCCGCGGGGCACAGATTGGCGCCGAGTCGAGCACCAACAAAATATTCTGGTCGGAGCTGGATCTGCGCATGCACGAAACCGCCATGCGCATTCTCGGCGCCAGTGGCGAGCTGACCGGTCAATCGGAGGGCGGCTACAGCTGGCTGGACGGCTTTTTGTTCGCCCAGGCCGGGCCTATTTACGCCGGCACCAACGAGATCCAGCGCAACATTATCGCCGAGCGCATGCTCGGCCTGCCGAAGTGAGGCCGGGCATGGACTTTACCTTTACCGAAGACCAGATCTCTTTTCGCGAGGCCATCAGCCGTTTTCTGATGACCGAAGCGGCCCCCGAAATGCTCCGTGAAATCTGGGAAACCGATGTCGGTCGCTCCCCGGATTTGCGTAACAAGATCGCCGAGCAGGGCCTGACCGCATTGTCGATCCCCGAAGCTTTCGGTGGCCTGGGCATGGACGATGTGGCCTGGGCCCTGATGACCCAGGAACTGGGTTACTACGCCATTCCTGATTCCCTGGGTGATACCGCTTATGTGGCCAGTGCGCTGATCGCCGGGCTGGATGACGGCGTAGCCCGTCGCGGCGAATGGCTGGAACGCATTGCCGACGGCAGTTTGCGGGTGGCCATCGGGCACCCGGTCAATCCGCTGGTGGCCGATGCCGCCCACGCTGACTTGCTGCTGCTGGCCCATGGCGATGAAGTCCACGCCGTGCCGCGTAGCCAGGTGGATGTGCAAAATCACGCCAGTATCGATGCCTCTCGGCGCCTGGCGC
>NZ_WIVQ01000178.1:0-3247 GCF_009600545.1 Pseudomonas sp. FSL R10-1339
GGCCCTGCCCGCTCCGCCCCGGGGCTCGGTGGCCGGACTCGGTGCCTACCCGCAGACCCCGCAGGTGAGCAATCTGGACGACGGCCGGGGCGGTTTCAATGGCGGTCAGCGCATTGACCGGGTCAGTTATCGCATCGAGCGCGAAGGCGATTTCGAGCTGCCGGCAATCCGCGTCAAATGGTGGGACAGCGTGAACCGCCAAATCCGTTTCGGCGAACTCCCGGCCGTCACCTTCAAGGCCACAGCCAGCAGCAGCTACACCCCGGTGTTCTCGATCGTTGACGACCTCAGGCAAATGGGCCAACCCAGCCGGCTGCGGCTGCCCGCCACGTTGCTGGTTGGCATCGGGTTATTGCTGCTGGCCGTTGCCCTCTCTGTGAACCGGCGGCGCTTGCTCCACGCTTTCAATGCCATGCGTCAGTGGAAACACAACCGCCCGCCGCGCAAAAACTATGGTTTGCGCCCGCTCAACCCAAGACATGAAAAGGACTTCCAAAAATGAATAAACAAAAAACTGTAGCCGTGGCAGCGAGCCTGCTCGCGAATGGCCTTCGCGAGCAGACTCGCTCCCACTGGAGCAAAAGGATCTCGGCAAGAACGGCAGCGACTCTGCTATTCGCCCTGCCCCTGTTCGCCCTGGCTGCCGACCCGTTGCCCTCCTGGAACCAAGGGCCGGCGAAAAAAAGCATCATCGAATTTGTCGAGACGGTTACCACGCCAGACAGTAAGGGCTTTGTACAACCCGAAGCGCGTATCGCCGTGTTCGACAACGATGGCACCCTGTGGAGCGAGCAACCTGGTTATTTCGAGGAGCTGTTTGCCTTCGACGAAATCAAACGCATGGCCCCCCAACACCCGGAATGGAAAGACCAGCAACCGTTCAAGGCGGTGCTGGAAAACGACCACAAAGCCCTGGCCGAAAGCGGCATGGAGGGCCTGCTGAACATTTTCATGACGACCCACGCAGGGCTCACCACCGATGAGTTCCGCGACAACGTCCAGCGCTGGCTAAGCAGCGCACGCCACCCCACCAGCGGCAAGCCCTACACCGAGATGGTCTACCAGCCGATGCTGGAAGTGCTGGCCTACCTGCGCAGCCAGGGATTCAAGCCCTACATCGTGTCCGGCGGCGATACCGGCTTTATGCGCGTATTTGCCGAGGAGGTCTATGGCATACCGCCAGAGCACGTGATCGGTTCCACGTTTGTCACCGAATACCAGGTCAAGGACGGCAAACCGTCAATCCTGCGCACCGCCAAAATTGCCCACAACGATGACGGCCCCGGCAAGCCGGTAAGTATCGACAGCGTGATTGGCCGCCGACCGATCCTCGCCTTCGGCAACTCCGACGGCGACCTGCAGATGCTCCAGTGGACCGCCGCCGGCGACGGCCCGCGCCTGATGGGGCTGGTGCATCACACCGACGCCAAACGCGAATGGGCCTATGACAAGGACTCGAAAATCGGCCGCCTGGACAAGGCGCTCGATCAGGCAAAACAGCAGGACTGGACTATCGTCGATATGGCGTCGCAATGGCGACGGATCTACCCGTTCGAGACCAGTGCCAACGAGCAACAGCAATAAGAAAAACAGCCGTCAGCAGTGCACCAACCAGGTCAACAAGGAGCAAGTTGCATGACTCGAACAGCCAAGTGGTTCCCCCGGCTAGCCCTCGTGGCGGCTTCGGTGATGGCGTTGTCCGCCACCGCCGTGGCCGCCGAAAAACCCAATATCCTGGTGATCTTTGGTGATGACATTGGCCAGTCCAATATCAGCGCCTACTCCATGGGTGTGGTGGGCTACAAAACCCCCAACATCGACCGGATTGCCAAAGAAGGCATGATGTTCACTGACTACTACGCAGAGAACAGCTGCACCGCCGGGCGCTCGTCGTTTATCACCGGGCAGACGCCGCTGCGCACAGGCCTGTCCAAAGTCGGCATACCGGGAGCACCGGTAGGCCTGCAAAAGCGCGATATCACCATCGCCCAGGCGCTCAAATCCCAGGGCTACGCCACTGCACAATTCGGTAAAAACCACCTGGGCGACCGCGACGAGTACTTGCCGACCAATCATGGTTTTGACGAGTTTTTCGGCAACCTCTACCACCTCAATGCCGAAGAAGAACCCGAACGCCCGTACTGGCCCAAGGATGACCCGGCTTTCGTCAAGGCCACCTCGCCCCGTGGCGTGATCCACAGTTTTGCCGACGGCAAGATTGAAGACACCGGGGCCCTGACCGCCAAGCGCATGGAAACCATCGACGACGAAACCACCGCGGCCGCGCAGGAGTTCATCGAAAAGCAGGCCAAGGCCGACAAGCCTTTTTTTGTGTGGATGAACACCACGCGCATGCACGTCTTTACCCACGTGCGCGACTCGATGAAGGGCCAGAGTGGTATGCCCGGCAACGAGTACGCCGATGGCATGCTTGAGCATGACGGCGACGTCGGCAAACTGCTGAAAACCCTCGATGACCTGAAAATCGCCGACAACACCATCGTGGTCTACACCACCGACAACGGGCCGAACCAGTTCTCCTGGCCGGACGCGGCCACCACGCCGTTCCGGAACGAGAAGAACTCCAACTGGGAAGGTGCCTTCCGTGTTCCGGCAATCGTGCGCTGGCCGGGGAAAATCAAGGCTGGCGAAGTGAGTAACGAGATGTTCTCGGGGCTGGACTGGTTCCCGACCCTGCTCGCGGTGGCTGGCGATGCCGATGTCAAAGACAAGTTGCTCAAGGGCTGGGCCCCGGTGGCAGGTGGCAACAACTTCAAGGTGCACCTGGACGGTTTCAACCAGCTGCCGTACCTGACCGGCGAACAACCCAAGGGCAACCGCAACGAGTTCTACTACTTCAACGATGACGGCATGCTGGTATCGATGCGTTTCGACAATTGGAAAGTGGTGTTCTGCGAGCAACGCGAACCGGGCGGCTTCAAGGTCTGGAGCGAACCTTTCGTATGCCTGCGGGTGCCGAAAATCTTCAACCTGCGCATGGACCCGTTCGAACGGGCTGACGTGGTCTCCGATCAGTATTACGACTGGAGCACGAAAAACGTCTACTTGAACGAACTGGCAATCATGAAGGCGGCCAACTTCCTGGAAACCTTCGTCGATTACCCGCCGAGCCAGAAGCCGCCAAGCTTCAGTATCGATCAGGTACGGGCAGCGGTAGACGCCAAGATTGCGGAAAAAATGAAAAATCAGCCAGCGCAGTAAACCTGCCCTGTGGGAGCGGGCTTGC
>NZ_WIVQ01000179.1:0-3096 GCF_009600545.1 Pseudomonas sp. FSL R10-1339
CGCGGTCAATAGCGCCAAATTCAGCGGGATTTTCAACTTACTGCGCGGTTGCGGCAAGTTGATCGGAGCTTCCTTAGCCGATTACATCGACTTAACCCCGGAGAAAGCGAAAGAGAAACCCGTAGAGGACTATGGCCTTGGTCGTAACTGTATGCTTTTCGATGAATTGAGAGCGTGGGCATACAAGGCTATACGCCAAGGCTGGCCGACCTATGAACAATGGCTAAACGCTTGCCTAGACCGTGCCACCGGCTACAACGTTAATTTTACTACGCCGTTGGACATATCCGAGGTTAAACACACAGCCAAGAGCGTAGCGAAGTGGACACATAGAAACTTTACCCGTGGCACCTTTGACGATTATGTCGCCAGAACCCACACAAGCAGAATTCAAGCAATCCGAGGCAAGAAAGGCGGCAAAGCCAATGGAAAGACGAAAAGAGAACAAGGCATCCTATTACTAAAATCAGGAGCAACAGTACAAGAAGTTATGAAGCAGATGAGTATTGGACGAGCAACCGCATACAGATGGTCAAAGCAGATCTAACATTATAATCTGTCTCAAAAGCCTATATCAGATAATAGCACCCGGTGAGGGTGTTTCTTCTCCCCCCCTCCCACCCACTCCCATACATCACACACGGTCGTAGACTGCACACACGACACACGCACATACATATACACACGCACCTATACACTTGCACCTACAAGAAATATATTTCTTGTATGACGCACACGGCACACACACGCATGAGAAGCCGCAAAACTTTGACTTTCTAATATTCGTGGTATATTGTTATCAATTAACAACAAATTCACCATGAACAAAATCTCTCTCGCATTACTCACCGCCTTAACCCTTACTACAACCCAAGCTGAATACGTAATCAAGAAACCACTTGAGCAATTCAATGGAGGGTCACTCCCAAACGGGTCAATACTTTTTGTAACACAAGAAGAAGGCCCACCATTACCACCCGCAGAAATCGAAGATGAATTGTCAGGCTATAAAGGTATCGGAACGCTTGATACAGTTAGTGTCTCAGGCTTTCTTATGAGTTCAACGTTCCAAAACCCCATGTATAGCAATGTATTGTTTAGAGCCTACGGCGACCACTCCATATATCTCATAGGAAATGTGCAGGAGTTGCTGAACACTGCCAAATCCATAGTTCTAACCATCAATGGTGATGTCCAACCATGCGAGATTTATGATACTAGTTACCTAGCCTACAAAAATCAGACCGCATTTCACTGCTCAACTATAGGTTTCGTAGGCACTAAATATTCACCAGGCCAGCAGTTCAGCATCACTTTCAAAAACTAGCATTATAATTAGTGCAAATAGCCTATATCAGATAATAGCACCCGGTGAGGGTGTTTCTTCTTTCCACCCCATCCCTTCTTTTCTCCCCCTCCTACCCATATACACCCACGTACATACTCACAGACACCTCGATAGCCGTATAACTCACGGAAACGAGTCAAACGGAGCCGATATCACTCAACCGATACAAATCCCCGCTCAAAGTTAAAGACACGCCCTAACGCCTTAATTTCGCACTACACTGCCGAATAGCCTACATAGGTTTGGAGATATATCCCCGAACCTATATGTATGTATACATACATATCAAATTCCTTTTCTGATGAAAATCTCACACTCTTCCAAATTCATCAAAAACCATGAACATCAATCACTGGGCTGATGAACCTAACTATCCGCAAACCATTGTCAAACGCACTTTATGACAAATTCGAGTTTTTTTAAAAGACCTATGACAGTTATGACAAAAATGACAAACCCAAAAATAACCGTAAAATCAACCAAATATTGGGAAACACACAAACAAAATAAATTCAATCGACATGACAGATTTAGACCGGGGCACATTACATAGGTTTGGAGATATATCCCCGAACCTATATGTATGTATACATACATATCAAATCCGATAGGACAACCCACCACAGCAGCCCACTTCAATCTTCCAAAAACCTGTATTTTTGTCATAAACCCAAAACAGGTCATTTTCGATAAAAACCAACCCCATCGACCCGCAAGCATTAAAATGCTATTTTCAAAAAAAATCTTGAAAATTTTTTACAACTTTATATCAAATTATTGATAACTCGATTTTTCCGACCATCACTTTATGGCTTAATTACGGCAAAAAACGTTGTCAATAGCAAAACGAAAATATTTTTATCGTTCAACCTTATTTGAATTTAGGGTTCAACTCTATCGCATTTTACTTAGTTGATATCTGCAATTAACCCCCAACTAAAAAATCAAACCATACTTTCAAAAATCTCTCCAAATTTAATTTCAGGATTGAACTTGGGGGATAGGTCACGTAAAAAATTGAAAATTTCAAAACCCTGCCTCCGATTGGCGGCTCGCCAAAAGCTAGCGTAATACTTCGAAGATATATCCCTGAAGCATTGACTTATTTTAAACCTATGCTATTTGTATTTAAAACAGCATAGGAGAATATATGAAAAAAGCAGAAATAGCGGGAAAGATAGGCGGCATGGTTGGTGGTTTCAAACGACGAGAGCGTCAAAGATTTTTAGTCAACTACCTAAAAATAATAGAAATTGAGGAATACCCTAACTTAAGGCTAACATCAAGCCTCGCCAAAAAACTCATAGCGGCATTTTCTGGCTATAAGTCCATCTCTAATGACGTATTAGTGAAAGAGTTTGGAAGAGGGAATAACAAGGTAAAACAGCAAAATCTCGATGAGATTGTAACCCTTATGGTGGCAAGGCATAGAGACACATACAAAGATTTATGGGGCGATGCAAAACGAAAAATTGAAGACGATGCAGACGAATACAAAAAACGCATAATCGAAGAAATGCGACCTCACTAAACTCAAACAATGTAACGCCCCACGTTACATACTTATATCCTCAAAGCTAATACTACGCTTCACGGACATATACCCTACTCCCACAGAGTAGGAATCGCCCCATTTCGTTCCACTTAAATTAAACAGCCATAGGTTCAAAGTGTAGTGGTCTAATGAAACCGGACACCCTTTTAGGCGAGAATACTCGCCAGATCGAGGTGTCAGATGACCAAACAAC
>NZ_WIVQ01000017.1:0-69591 GCF_009600545.1 Pseudomonas sp. FSL R10-1339
TGGCTCATGACGCACTCGGGGCAGGTGGTGAGGCTGTATTTCAGCATACTTGGAGACTTGTTCGGAGTTTCCCTAGCGTAGTCTCCATTGTCACTGGATCGATTAAAACAGAGATTGAGAAGGTGTTGTTGACCACCCAATCCTTATCTCCCAGGCTGACAATCATCGGCAGATTATTACCGCCAAATGCAGAGGTATTCACAACAATATCTGAATCCACTCCGTCATACCGGGTGAGGCGGTCAAAATCACCATATCTCTTCCAGTAATAAGCTGTGTGATCGGTTTTGTGAGCGTTACAATCCTTGCCAAAAATGTAGTTCTTTTCGACCACACGCTCCGTGCCGACGATTAAATCCTGCGAGGTATAGATGACGTACTTGTAGTCATAGACACTTATGTAAGTCGAACCAATCTTGATGGTCTTCTTTGGGAAACCGTTGTGGTCAGGCAACGAGAACGTGGCGATTGGTGTTGTTAGTATTGAAACGAAATTTTTGACAGCAGCAAAGAAAAATTCCCAACCGATATAGCGACCGTCATCGGCACACTCAACCATCGCCCTTCCGTCGACATCCGCATATACGGCATCTGAAGCTGACACAAATCCTTCCAGGTCTTTAGGGCTGACGATAATGTCCACGTCCCCAAGATCAATATGGCGGACATACTTGATAGTCACAGACCATTCGTTGTCAGTTTCAATAATCGCCTCAAAGGATTCTCCGTCGATAGAGATCGTGATCCTATCGCCTGCTCGCCCGCCACCACCTGTAATCGTGTACGTTCCATTCAGATTGTTAGTAACAGAAATGATGTACGGGGCAACGTAAGGCTCTTCTACCTCGACATCCGGAGGCGTTCCAGGTTCGGTGTCTTTGACTCCAACGACAGCCGTCCAGTCGCCATCTGTGCCAACGGCAACCGGGTACGATACGCCGTTGGCAATCACGTTGAGGGTGTCGCCGATCTTCCCACCACCACCAAGCACCGCGTATGTGCCGTCACCGACGGGAGTGATGCTGATCACGTAAGGTGGCACGTAATCGGAGCCAACCTCGCCGTCCCCTGGGCCAATGTCCGGAGGTGTGACGGATGGAGTGACAGTAAAAAACCAGGTGCCAGCACCGGTCAAATGCAGTTCGAACCCCTCACCCGCAATCGTCACTGTAAAGACGTCACCAGCTCGACCGCCATGGCCGCTGATTAGATACGACCCGTCAGGCGTGATCTCGATGCTATCGATTACACCTACAGATGTCGGGTCACCAGTGACAATCTCCAGATCCCCGGCTAAAGGGCACGAGTCCAGGATGCCTGAGACCACTTGCCAGGCCCCGGAAGCCCTGACAGTCGTTGAAGCTGTTGAGCCATTCGGGAAAGTGACGGTAAGGTACGTGCCAGGCCCGGCGCCGCTGCCACCAACCATGGCTGTACCATCAGCGTGGCAAGTAACCCAAGTGCCTCCAGGCTCGCCAGGTTCAACACCACCAGCTCTCTTCAAAGCACGACGCAACTTCAGCGATAGCAGCACGCGCTGGATGATGTTCATCACTTAACCCCGGCGATCCAAACGGTTGCTGGATCTTCACCTTCCATGAGTTTCACGGAGATCTTCGCTCCGCGATTTGAACGCAAATAGATGCCGGAGCGAGCGTCTGCAGGAGCGTTCTCATCAGTCACCACAGAGCCCTCAGCGACATGAATCACAGACGTGCAGAAGATGTACACGGCCTCCGTTGCGGTCGGCTCGCTGGTGAAGATTGTGTTGGCTGCCAACAGCTCCCCTCGTCCCAGGCTTTTCCCTGGCGCGACGATCTGCAGGATGTCCCCGTTCCGGTCTTTTACAGCAGTAATTTCGCTCATCTTTATCCCCTGAAAAGTAAAAGGGCCAGGCTCTCGCCCAGCCCCAGATTTACTTAGTGCCCGCCGAGACGGCTAGCGCGTTCAGGAGCTACAGCTTTAGTGCCGAACAGCGTTTCGAGCTTCCAATGCGTGCTCTCAGTCGAGGCGTTGTACCAGCTGAGCAGCCTCAGGGTGATGCCTGTTTCTGGGTCGGTCATGCTACCCATGGTCACGCCTGGAGCGTTCGCAGGAGTTTCGAGTTGGCGGAAGGCGATCATGAAGGCGGTCTTGCTGAAAGCCAGGTCAACCGGGTGGTCGCCGACAACCGACACGGAGGTACCGGATGCAATTGCCTGGGTGATAGCAGGAGTAACAGCTACAGCGACGGCACCGTCTTCGTCTGCAGCAATATCTGCGGTGACAGCGAACATTTGATCAGTGCCAGCGACCGTTAGGATGTCTCCCTTTACGAACGTTGCGTTTGCACCTGCGCCGCTCAGAACCAGCAGGCTGGAGCCTACGTTGCCGGCTACCGACGTCTTGATTGCATTGCTGACGGATGCAGTGCCCGAGAAGTGCATTGGAGCCTGTACATCGCTGTAGATGTCGAAGCCAAATCTACGACCGATGATGCCCTCTTTCTCTGCTGGCTGCTCGTAGCCAACGGTGAAGATGCCCAGCAGGTCGGCTTCAGTATCCGATGTGAGAACCAGGTTCCTGTCGCCGCGAACTTTTCTACTATGAAGCGCCCTACGAGCTTCGATAAGATCTTTCTTATCGCGCCCATTGGTAGATGTCAGCATGCCGGAGAAGTATGGAACCTCAGCGTACATGGCGAAGATAGCCTCGTTAACAGTACGCGCAAGAACATCAACTGCAGCCGCCAGCGCATCGGGAATGACACCTGGCTGCATGCCAGTGAATTCACGGTCAGAGAGCTTGAACTCTTTGTACACATGGCGATCAAGGCGTAGCTCGACTTTCTCGACGTTCAGATCAGTAGCAACAGAGCCGCCAGTACCGTGCTCGTCAGCTTTATCGAACTCGACAGGCTTGTTGACGCGAACTAGCTCACCGACTTTCTTAGCTTCGTCTGCCTTGTCGACAGAAATGAGCCTCGGCATAGTCAGTTGACCGCGCAAGCGGGACATAGCAACCGGCAGGATGGTTTCGTTAATCAGCGCTTCGAAATCATTACCAAAAGCGCGCAGGACAACGAGTGCATTAGTTTGAGACATTGATATACCTATTTATTATTGTTTTTATGTTGGTATGCGTGACGTACCTGTCGCTCACAGAGCAAAACAGTCGCTGGCCCAACCAGCTTGAGAACTGGGACTTGGCTAAGTCCCAGTTGTTGAAATATTACTTATCCAACAACGATTTCGCCTTTGGCTCTCTTAGCGAACAGTTCAGTCTGACTTTTAGCATCAGAAAGCATGATCATGCTCTGCCATTCCTCGCGGGTAATGCTCTTACCAGATCCGCTAGAGCCCTGTTTCCCACCGCTACCGGGCATTGTCTTGAAGTAGTGCGGACGAGATTCAGTGAGCCCTTCAATCCACTCTTTCGGCGACAACGCTCGCCCGGACTTACCCATTTGCACATTACCGTGTTGGTCACGGCTTACCAGCTCACCAGCGTCGGTTAACTCCCAGGAGCTACCGGCGAGGTTGATCAGATCGTCGATTGCCGAAGGCTGGAAGAACTCATTCTTCAGAGCTTCGTTACCGATCAATTGCTTGATTTGGAACTGCTTCAACCGGCCTTTCTCAGCTTCAACTACTTTGCGCAGCTCTTGCTTCTCACTCTGCTCAGCCTGGAGTCGTTCTTGCCAAGTGGCGTTTGCAGCGTTGACTCGCTTGTCCAGCAACGCCTGGAAATCCATCTTCCCGGACTTCAACGCAGCTTGGTCTTGCTCATCCTCAGCTTGCGCGAGAATGGCATTGAGCTGATCTTGGACTTTCTTCTTCTCTGCCAAAATTTCAGCATTTTTTGACTTCAATCCACCAGTTTCTGCAGCAAGAGCTTTTGCCAGTTCGGCTTTAAGAGTCTCTTGGAATTCTGGAGTAGAAGTGATGTTAGGCGTTTCGATAGGATCGGCTGCCGAATCATCTTCGCCGAAAGCTTTGAATACAACCAGGTTTTGCACTTGCTGTTGCATGGATCCCCCAAGGATCTTCTTATTGTTATGGCTCCATTATAACAACTAAAAGATCAAAGGGGGCTTGACAGGAAACATTTTTAGATTCTTTGAGGTCTTTTTCTGAAGACTGCGGTTAGTACCTGGAGCTTTTCCAGATCGTTCAGTGCATCGACATTATCTAGTAGTGCCGGAAGTACGCGTATCTTTCCCCGGAGCGTGGCGTTTAGCACTGTAACCAACAACCCTGTTTCGTACATGCGGCGGAAAATCCAAGGATCGGTACTAGACTCGTATATCTGATAAATATCTTCAGCAATATCATTTTTGCCGATGTTTTTGATCATCCAGTCGACGATAGTGTGTGCAACCCCGGTTTGACTACCAACAGCTGCGGAGATTGCGAGGCTTTTGAGGTCGGGGGTGGAGAGCTTTGTAAATCCACCATTACTAAGGAAGTACTCAACAAGTGCTTTGTCGTTTGGTAGCGCGAAGTTGCTCACACCCTTTAAGACTTGCACGGTGCCGAAAACCCTGGCCAACTCGATCATCGTTTTGCGATGTGCGTCAGTGTATGCGTAGTCAAGTGTGTCACGCCTCAGCATCGTCTCCGCAGCACGCAGGTCGCGCGACAGTGACATGTAGATGCTTTCCAGGACACCAGACTCCTGGAGTTTAAGGCTAGCCAGTGCAGTGAAGTCAGACTCGACAACACAACCGACGATAAAATCTTTGATCAACTTGCTCATCTCTCTCACCCTTATAGTTTTTATTTTTCGTTGACCTGAGCCATGACTTCCACCATGAGGTAAGCCAGAGCGTCAGTGTCAAAGGAGTTGATTTTGAAGGTGTACACTTTGCCATCAAACCGGAACCACTTAGCGCGCTGGAGCTCGGTTTTGATTACCTTATGCAGTGCGTTGATGGCTTTTGAGTCACCGGCTTCTGCGCTCGCACACATCTTTACAAGCGGGCCTAGGTATTTAGTGCGGAAGATGTCGAGCGGCTGGGTGTAACGTCTTGTGCCGACTTCCCTACGCCCGCTAAAACCGCCGACCAGGTAAGTTGCACAGATATCAGCGGTTCGAGCTGTAACAGCAGTGATTTCGGGGTTCATCATGATGCCTTATATGACATTCTTTTTATTATGCTTTCATTGTATCCATCGCACTTTATCCAAGTCCACAACTTTCGCACGTATACTTGAAACTATTTATCCGTCAACCCGTACTGAAATTAACCAACCTGGTTAAGTTAGTGTTTCTTAGCCAAACAGGATACGACAACAGCCCTCATCAGCGTAGTTCGGTATAGCTATCCCCCTTTTGGCTAAGAAGAACGCCCTTGACCCCGCGCGTGGCAACACAAACTTCGCGCGCCGACCGAATATATTCTCCGCGCGCCAGCATCCATAAATTCGATTGGGCCAGCACCCGCAAGGGTTTAATTATAGTTTGATGATTACATAGTAAAATGCCATGCAACAAAGCTTAGCGAAAGTTCTTGATTTATCCAAAACCACACTGGTAACATTTAATTAGTCGAGTTAAAGACAACAGTCATATGGGAATACAAATGTCCAAGTTCAATACGTTCTACGAACCTTTTTGCGCATATGGTGGTCACGAGTACTTTGCTACGACCGATGGCGTGACTGTACATATCAACGAGCGCAAGCCCGCATCCATTCACTTTTATATCGTTCAGCGCCTCACTAAGTCAGCTTGGGATCGTTTTGCGGATGATTATGATCTGTACGACGGCAACCGGACTAACCCTGCACTTATCTCTGGCTTAGCAAGTGCAACTGCTGACAACGATAGTCCTTACTACGATTACATCGCTTAACCTCATTCAATACCGCAGCCACATGAACTCCAGGCCCCACGGGGCCTTTTGCGCACAAACCTTTTGACGACAAACAACCGCAAAGCTATAAACACCGTCACCCACCCGATTTGACAACAACCTACGAGCCATACATGTTTAACTCACCCGAATACAAGGCTTGGCTTTACAGTGGGACGGTTAAATTTTCGCTGCGGGAGCACCTGTGCCAAGTATTGTCGAGCCGTGAGCCAGGCGTCAGCTTTGACGAGTGCGTGCACGACTTCACTGATGCCGAGCTGGCCCAAGTGATTAATGTCGACGACTCGGGCTATTCGCTCGACCTCAACGACGATTTGGTTCACACCAAGCATATGTGGTCGCCCATGCGCGTCTACTTTGTCTGCGATGATGATGGCCGGGGTCATGTACAGTCCGCCCCTCGGAACCCTGGCTGATTCACTGATAACGCAGCCAGTACTCTACTTTTTCTAAGCGGCCCAGCTCATGTAGCCGTGGCCAAGCTGTGGCCAGAAGATCGAGAAACCGCTGCCTATCTTCCTCAGCAGGGAACCAGTCATCGATCTCTACGTTGCAGTACTTCGAATCGCTCAAAGCCCACCTGGCGATCATGTCAGCTGCGGCCCTGTAGTGATCCGCCATCCAAACAGCTTGCCCATCCACATGCCACCCGAGACTGATGAGCGCATGGGTTACATCGAAGATCCCGACATCACCAAAAAACGCCTTGGTGTCCGAATAATGTATACCCGCTAAAGAAACTTTGGACGTACCAGTGTCTCGATCCCAATACGCCATAGAGTGCCAGCCACCAGTCGTGCCGCCGAAAGATGGGAAATTGATCGCAGCTTTGCCCGTGATGTAGTGCTCACGAGTAACGCGTTTAAGGTCTAAGTCGAGCAGCGGCTGTCTCATCATCGCACGCTATCACCGAAGCCCACCACTCGCAACGCGGTTTGACGGCAACCTCTGTAGGCAGTTATAAGGAGGCCATTCGCCATCAACACATAGAGAGCTGGCATGAGTAGTGGTATGAAAAAGATGGTGGCGGGCGTCATTATAATGATTATCGGTATTGGCTTAATCGTCTTAGTCGAAACTTCTAGGCGCTCGGTGTTGTAACGCCTTGGTGAAAATCAGGCTAAAAGCTCAACGGACAAAGATCGGAATTTTATTCCACGCCCAAATTGGAGTGATATGTTTTTAGCTGGAACCGGCAGACAAACCATTTACTACAAAAGAGCAGTGGTAGATTTTGCAAATGAAATAGGGGTTGATATTTTCTTTGCACGCTCAGGTCAATTCCTGGCAAAGTCTCCAGCTGAATTAAGAAAATGGGATAAAACGCTAAATGAGCTAGTGCTACCACACTCACGATGGAAGCTTATTGATAGTATTACCTGGTTTAATTTTTACGGAGACCAGTTGAAAGGCGTCTTCACTCTAATCAGAAAAAACAGATTGTCTGAACTTAGTTATCGCCCGTGGTTAAGCAATGACGAAAAACCAATATTTGACAAGCTATTGAGAGGCGAAAAGCTACTCAGGACAGAAGCAAACACCCTCATCTCGGAGAACATTCTCAGCAAAGATCGAGAGCTTACTGAGCATGGAAAGCTTCACCTTTTAAGTAGAAAATCTCTAAACATCCAACTTTCTACTGTGCAAGTTGAAGTACGCAGCATCCCCGTCTCGTGGGTAGGCCCTTTACGAGAGCTAAGGGTCATGAAGCACCTAGAGGAAACTACAGACATGCGCTGGCTGTGGCTGGAGAATGACCTATACGATATGCTATCAGGGTATTTTTACCGCCCACTCTTCAAAGAGCTTGGAATATCAAGCTTTCGCGACAGCTATGCAAAGAATTTAGAACACACGCTAGCAAAACTTTTTACTCGCCAATACTTCAACAATATAATTGACAATCTTGGCGAGGCTTTTCAAGATCCAGTGAATCTGAATTGTTACAGCAAACCCTCTGCTGAAGATGCCGCATTGATTTTTCGGGCATTGGGATATGACTTTTGTAGAGATGTATTTCTCGATGATCATAACCTTCTAGGCATTCGACATATGGGGTGGCCAGATCTGGTCGGGGTCAACGCAGACGCTATTCAGTTCGTAGAAGTAAAAAGGGGCGACAAAATGACTTTTGGGCAACTACGTCACTTCCCATTCATCCTGGAGAGAAGCGTGCCTTTATACATTGCCAAAATTCCGCCCCGGCTAGGTACAGAGGTTTCTTGACCCCATACACCCTACCCCTGACAGCAAAAGGGCCACGCAGGGCCCTTAGTTTGCACTCAAACCGCCATCATACTGCCGTCTCACCAGGCTCAGCCAGCATGCAGGATCTCACCCACCAGTGAGCCAAGGTTGCGAGCGTCATCGATCCCACGGTGGTACTGGCCTCTCCATTCGATCCCGGAATTTTCCACGGCAGGCCTCAAGCTCATCGCCCGGCAATCAAGCACCTTCCAGTGCCACCTCTTCGCGTTCGTGTGAACGACATCAGCGAGCATGGGAGCACAGGAGTTCCTGACAGCGTCAGCCTCGAGCTGCTTTGCATCGTAGTCACCCCATGAGCACCACATCAGCCCGTCAGCTTTGAACGGAGCAAGGTACTCATCAAGCCTTTGACGAACCTGGTCATACGTCCCAGCGCTGTCGACATCAACCTGGTCGATTGTGGTCAAGCGCTTGCAGAAAGAGGTAAGAACCGGATTCAGCACAGGCCGCACAAAACAGCAGAACTCACTGACAACGGTCGCCCCCTGATGCAGATCTAGAACTACCGCGCCTACCTCAATGGTTTCCATCTCGTCACGGTGAACCAGAAGCTTATGATCAAGCTTTTGCTCGTCTGTAAGACCTTCCGGGTACTCATCGCAAGTCGCTTCGAGATCGACGCACAAGAGATACCTGGTACTGCCCAGGAATTCCCGCAGGGCCTGAAGGTGCTGAGGCTTGTTGATCTGCATACTCTCCTCCATGACAGCAAAAAGGGCCCTGCGTGGGCCCTTTGTTTGTACTCAAACAGTCTTACTTAGCCAGCCAGGACTCAACTACATCGGATCCGTACTCAGCTTTCCACTCTTTCAGCGTCTTGTGGTTGCCGCCCTTAGTCTCAACGACTTCGCCGCTGTGCGGGTTTTTGTAGATCTTTACCTGTCGTGGCTTACGGGTTCCAAGTTTAGATTCGGTAGCGGTGGCTGGAGCTCGGCGTGCGGCTTGCGGGTCAAGCAGCGCGATGATCTTGCTGAGGCTGTAGCCGTACTCGTCCAGCAAAGCGCGAAGTTTGGTCTCAAACTCGATTTCCTTCTTCAGGCCTGAATCGTTTTTCAGTGCCTCGAGTTCGGCCATCTGTGCGGCAAGCTGTTGTTCAAGTTGACGGAATTCCGCGAGTTTCGACATTTGTATCTCTCCAGTTTAGTTTCAAGCGCTGTGGTCATAAAGGCTCTATCTCGGACTTTCCGGGTGACATCCGTTTAAAAAGTCTTTACGATCCTCAGACGAAGGTATCATTTCGCCATCATGGAATGACCAGATAGTAACCGAAGGGAACTCAGTTTTGAACAAAGTACGTATTTTCGCAGTAGCAGCCTTGTCGGTAGCACTATTGAGCGGCTGTGCTGCAGCCAAAAAAGTAACTGCAGGATTAGATTACAGTACCGGAACGTATGTTACGCAGCAACAGATCGATGCGTTAAAAAAAGGGAAAACGCGTCAAGCTGATGTCATTGCGGTTATTGGAAATCCACCCCAAAAAGCAGAAATCATGGGTAAAGAAGTGTGGACTTATACATACACTTTGATACCTGCACTGCCATTTCAGCCGAACAAATTTGAGAACACCGTCGTTGAGTTTAACAAAAACGGCGTGCTTGTTAACGCTTACAAAACCGGTGGGACGCCAGGTCAGACAGGAAACCCATTGTTGAACGCGGCTGGAATGTAAAAAAATGGGAATTCTTTACCGCGTAGTTTGGTTCATGCTGATGGTGTTGGTGATGGCTCCAGCCTTCATCCTTGCGGGCTTTGTTGATGGGATTTCCTTCCGCGAAGCAATGAAGGTCTCGTTGCTCAACATGCAAAGCATGATGGGCTTTCCTTCCGAGTTAGCTCAATTTCTAAAGCCAGTCGTTGCATTCGTTGCTCAGACCCTCCCAGCGAGCAGCTCTCTGGCCGTGATGGCTGGTGAGATGCTTTGGGAGCACATCGGCGTAATCCTGACTTTTGTCTTCTTCGCATTTGTCAGCCCACCATTTTTAGCCAAGGTAGACTCCCGCTTCAGCAGCCAAGGAAGGACTCTGACGCAATGATCAAAAAGCGCACATTTAAACAAGCCGCTGTGATTCTGATCACTTTCTGGGTGCTCGCAGATATCGTATTGGGATTCGTACGCAATCCGCTAGACGACCAATTCAAGGGTAGTGTTGGGATCATCAATGGCAACAAAATCGAGCATATTGATGCGACCATGACTTTGGATATGCTCGAAAAAGCGTTCACGATCAATAGACGACCAGGCATTTACGAGACCGGCGCTCATTTAACGTTTGAAGGCAAAGATTCCCAGACGTTGCTTGCCTTGGGCTTGCCAAGCAACTTCGTTGAGAGTGATGAACGTTGGCAGTACAAGCAGGGTTTCTGCCAGCTGACTGGAATTAAATCTAGCTCGTCGTCGAATGGTCTCAACCCGCAGGACAGGCATATTCAACGCGGCGTGCTCACTTTCAATAGCAAGGGCGAAGGGTGTATGGCTTTCAACGTTGCGATCACGGACTTTGATCATGTTGAATTCACCAACTACACACCAGGTTACAGCTTCGACTATAAAAATGTGGTCTACGCAAACTTGGAACGTGACAGTCGACTGGGCTTCATCCAGCGCACGATCATGCGCATGCGGTTCGACTCTTGGGTTAGCGACAACCCTATTTTTGGTAAATTGGCACCTCGTACGTAATATCTAATCCGCCCTAGAGTAGCCCCGACCACCGTGTCGGGGTTTTTCCTTTGGTTAAGTTAAACCATTTCTGTAGCGATACGATCTGCGTTGTCAGCAAGGCTGAATTCGTTACGAAGAATGCCTCGACGCTTCATCTCCTGCAGGTAATCCTCCCTGCTCAAATCGCCCATCGTTCGCGCGCTTGCTAATGCTGTCAGCTCCTCAGGGGCGCTGTTAATTCCGTACTCCGTATTGATGTCAACGTGGAAATCAGGCTCGGACACTTTGTTAAAATAAGCAATCCAGCCTAGGACTTTCTCGACCGCCGAGGCCAGGTTCAGGGCCATCATCGCAATCTTGTTGTTTGTCTCACCAGCACGTAGTGCGCGGCCCGTAGCAGTTTCTACAGCCCCGGAATTTTCGAGCATATCCGAACCGTAGCTCTGCATTTTTGTTTCCAAATCCTTGAGCGAATCACGCCCGGCGCCGATGGCAGCACCACTGTGCTCGACATATTTCAGGTCTGCCCCGGCTTCACCCTTGATCGCATATTCTGAGCCGATGGCGATGGCCGCGTCATCGGCAACACCCGAGGCAAAAAGGACTGGGACTCGGGCGATTCTCAGGATATTTGACTGATCCGAGCTCTCTTGGTAGTGCTGGATGTTCATATATGCCAGGTCTTTCAGCGGCGGGTGCGCGAACAGCTCACCGCTGGAAACAACAGCAGATGAATGAACGGGAGCTACGGGAATTTCTTTGAGCGCAAAAGGTTGATCCTGGACTATCGGACTGTCATTTCCTTCGCAGTCGTAGAGAGACCAGGTCACAACGTCACCATCGCGCTTGAACACCCTGACTCTGGATACTTCTTTTTCACCCCACTGTCCGTCCACGATGACAGCTTTTTCTTGGATGCGGATCTCGATCATCCGGTCGTCTTCGTCCAGCCTGTAACCCAGGATGTTGTCGCCACTGAGGTGATACGCGTAGGGTCGGCCACCATCGATAGCACAGTCCACGGCGATAAAGGACGACCCGTTCCAAAGCGCGTCTTCAAAAACCGTAGAACTCAGGCCGGTCAAACTCGTGCCTTTACCATCAACAGCCTTTACATACTCATTAGCTAGATCTTGCGACTGCTCACTCTTGACGACAATGGGCCTTGTAAAAGGTTTTGAAGCCAAATTCTTCGCAGTTCGGTCGGAGTAGTTTGTAAGGAAAGATCTAGCCAAACGTCGCTTGTAAGAGTCCTGAGACTCCCCAGGCTCTTTGGGGAGGTACTTAATACCGGCGTCGCGAAGGGTCTCCGTGCCCCCACGAACGGCGCGGGTCATTTCGCGGTCATCATAAAATTTTTGGCAGCGCAGGCTGCGAGTTGCTACGGACATTTAGGTCATGCCTCTTATGATTATTCAAATATTATAACACGCCACTGAAGTTCAAAACGCAACATACCAGAGCATAGAATTAACTTTCACTAACTCGTAAGCGTTAAATTTAGCCTGACACCCTTCTCTTGCAAAGCCGGCAAAAACCAATAAAACCAACCGCCCACGAACATCCACTAACTCGTAAGTGTTAACAATATTTAGACATGTTTTTTTAGAGTATGCTACCTGCACACCACATCCATACAGGTCAAATTCATGACTGTTTATAGACTAAAACCAGGAACATTCCCACGCCTTGGCATTCGCCAGCCAAATAGAAAACTATTCACTGAGCAATTCAATGCAAGGCGGATCTTTGAGCGCTATATGGAAATAATGATAAACAAAAGCCTGACCCTCAAGAACTCCAGCAGTTCAGGAATTGTGGCCATCATTGATTTTTCAACCCCTAACAAACTAATTCTGGACGCATTCTCTCTCGGCAACGGGCGCGAAAAAATAACTAGCAACGACAATAACGCCCTCACAGCCCAGCGCAGAATCTGGTCGAAGTATGTTATCGAATATGAAGACGGAATTCCCCAAAGAAGGCTACAGATAGAGCAAAACAAGCGACAAAACTACACCGTTTTCAAAGAAAACCATCAGCATCATCAGGAAATAATAATCGATACGCCTAGCCCTGATTACATCGATTGGATGTACCAATACAACCCATTAATCCGTTAACGTATACCGCGCTGCACCGTAGTCACCGGGCGCTTCCATGTCAACCTGTAGGCCAAGGCATCCCAAGCATGGTCATCAGGCCCCTTGCCCACGGCATCCGGCTGATCATCGTCACGCTGTAAGAACGGCAATGTTTTGAGAGCAAACCGGCAGGACGGAAAGAAGTAGATGTGGGGCTTGCTCGGATCTTGCGTCTTCGTCGCGTGCAGACGGTCGAACATAAGCTGTGCCGAGGTGACACGGGAGCCAGGACTCTTGTCTGAATTGACGAACTCCATTCCCGCTGCCTTGAGTTCCTTTGCAACCGTTGGGGCGTTGCCCTGGTCGACCTTCGAGCCATTGTGTATCTGATTATCCGCAGGGCCGGCCTGCACTTTCTGGTGATTCTTGAGCACCGTTTCGAGGAGTTTGTTTTCGCGGATCTTGAGACGATCACCAATCTGTTTCGCGGACAGGTAAAGGCCCGCGTCAGCCTTAGTCTGCTTGCCAGTCTTTGCGTCGATCTCAGTGCCGTAGTCTTCACCGACCACAATGAGCGTGCCTTTAGGTGGGCAGAACGTTCGTCCATTGACAGTGATGGCCTCACCATTTGTTTCCGCGTACCAGAGACAGCAAAAAGGTGTTGATTGGCCAAAGTCGAACGACCGATCTGTTTTCCAATGCCTTGGGATATCAAACGGCTCAAGGATCAGGCGCTCAGCTGACCAGACAGGGCCGAACATCGCGCCCGTATCGACAGCTTCCCAGTCACCCAGCAGCCAGGCAGCTTTTTTCGCTGGATCGATGAGCTGAGCTAGGTAATTACGGATGTAACCTTCGTCGATATGGGTGTTTTGAAATACCGTGCCGAAGAGCGCGCATCGCTGCCGGGTGCCATCGGCGTTGTATGTGATTTCTCCTGGTTTTTTACCTTCCAAGAAATACTCATACACCCATGTCCTGCCGCATCCCCACGGGTTTGTAGTGGCCCGGACTTGCAGTGGTGGTAAGTTCGGCTGGGCTTTTGTCGGTTGGTATGCAGTGCGAAGCGTGGACATCATTGCCTCGTAGATTTCTACCGAATTCCAGGTGGCCAGTTCGTCCCATCCAATGTACGCATACTGATGACCGTGGAATTTGCCGTCGTACTCCCGCACGTGTTTGATGTGATTAAAAATCAGCACTTCGCCTGTCGCAAACGTCCATTTGTGCTTGCTCTCGTTCCACACCGCGTCTGGAAAGATTCGTGGGATCAGCATTCCTGCCGTCTTTACCAAGTCCTCCAGATGTTTGAATTCCTTGCGGAGAATCGTGCCCCGCCAGTAAGGGCCCCAGCCTTTACCAACGTGCTGAAGGAAACCCATGATCAACGCATCAGATTTGCCGTTGCCACGCGATCCATGGAACAGCACCTCCCTGACCAAGGACTGAGGCTGGCCCAAGATCATGAACATGGATTGCGAGCCCGGCAGCGGCTGCCATACGATATTGCGAGTGGCCTTGGCGATAGCCGTCAGATTCCCAGCGGAGCTCATACGCCACCGTCCATGAAACGTATATGACTCACTGGAGCCTTATATGGCTCGTAAATGCTCCAAGAGCCTTTTTTGCGCACAAGCGCCTGGCCTTGTTTGATCACAAACAAAGCGTCTACAAGGCAGTAGTCACTAACTGTTCGAGGGGCATCGACAGAGTGGCTTGGGTCGTGGATGTTTTTGCCGTCAAAAAGTACCTGGTGGACGAGTCCAGATGCAGTCAGTACCTGGAGGATTGCGGGGTGGCCGAAGATTTCGAGGATTTCTGGGCTTGCTGTGCCCATGGTGATTCCGCTGGCCTTGCTGAATCCTGGGAATGGGATATACACAGGGGCATAGCCAAGGCTGAACAGGATCGATGCGGTGTGCTGAATGCTCACGCCATTGCGTTGTTTGTCAGCTCCGTAGAGATCCAGAGCTTGCTCGTAGCTGATCGCCAATGCGTTGGCCAAAGTAGCGACACCACAGTCGAATGAAGTGCGTTGTTTGATCATCAGCTGAGCTCGCTTGTTTTTGTTTTTGCGAGCAACAAAGCGTCGGATTGCTGTTGTTGAAGCATTAAATCGAGGTCGGAATCGCCACCCATTGATGGGATTAGGGCAATACCAGTGGTTGTTTCTTCAGTTGTTTCAGTGCGAATCGTGACTTCTTTGCGGTTCCAATCACCGAATTCTTCAGGCATGCGACGAGATAGAAGACGCGCGGCTTGGTTGGCATCGCCTTGTTTGATTGCCTTCATAACCGCGTCGATAGCTGGCTTGCAAGATTTCGCCTTGGCCAGGTCAATGCGCTCCAGAAACTCCAACAGCAATAGCTCGTCTTTGGTTAAGTCAGACTCGCCTTTGCCCTCTTCTTCGATTTCCTTGGCGGCCTTTTGCCATGCGTAAAACGTGGACGAAGGCACGCCGGCACACCCACATGCGATCTTCAAGCTGGTCGTCTGGGTAATGTACTTTTCGAGATCAGTGATGATCTTTTTTGTGAGTGCCTTAGCTGCCATCACCTCACTCCAAGAACCGCGCGCCACTTTTGGCAATCATCAATGAATCGGAGATACCGTCTTTGATTGCCCGCGCGCCGGTCTTGTTCTTGCGACCGTAGATGGCTTCAGCCTCGAAAACCTCGTAAGCAACTTCGGCGATTTGCTCTTTACTCAAGCCTGTGAGTCCCTGACAGCCCCTCCACTCTTGTGGCCTGGCAAACCTAACTTCTTTGGCAACCAGCGCAGCAACAGCTCGAATAACTCCGAAAGCATCACCAAAGCTAAACATTGAAGTAACGCCCTGCCCTGGCCGCGCGCCAACTTTCTCGACCACGGCCAAATCAATGTCGTAAGTTGATAGCAGATTGAAAGCAGCAATAGGATCAACTTTGCGCTTGCCGTCCTCGCCTACAGTAGTCGGCATTGGATAACAGGCTACAAGGTTAAATCGCTCATCAATTACAGATAGTCCTCCTGAGAGGCCAGGATCGATACCAAGTATTTTTCGCATTGCAGTTTTCTTATTATTATTTTTATGCGTATATTGTAACAGTTATTACTTGTTGTTTGTGCGCAAAGCTTCTTCTAAGCTGTTCTGGCCTTTGCCCACGTTTTCTACCAGGTATTTGTATCTGTCCGACTTGAGGAACTCTCCCTCTTCGCCTTGATAACAGTAATCAAAGCCCTCCTTTTTCATCCATTCTTCATGGGTCATGCGGCTTCCATCTTTTCTTGGTCTTGCAAACGGGCAGATTATGTTTCGTTCTTGGAGAATAAAGACGAAGTGAACGTCATTATCTTTTGCTACCGCGCGATATTTTGCTGCGTCAGCGAGTGTTGGTATTACGCCTTTCGCTTCGTAAAAAATCCGGTCGTTAAGCGCATCTATCCAATCGGGCTGGTAAGTGTGCTCGATGACGTATTTGACCTTGTGCGACTTAGGCTCGTACTCAAGGCCTTTGAGACCGCCAAACTTAGAGATGTGAACTTCTGGCCAGGATCGATACGGTTTTGGCACTGGAGGGAGTGACGGAAGGAAAATTACATCATCGATTGGAATCGGCTTACGACCGTAGCGCTGGTCGTTGTAAGCGTTCCAATCCACTTTTTTAAGTGCTGCAAGGCATGTATCAGTGATCAGTTCGAGGAGGCCTGGGTCGACGTTCTGGAAGCCTTGGAGGAGCTCTCTACGGATATCATCGACTTCAGTCATGTCGATGAGCTGGGGCAACCGTACTAACATGTTCATATAAGGCCTTTCTTATTATTATTGTTGCTCTTATATTTCTATAATAAAGAGGAGCCTTTGGCGGCACAATAGAGAAAATTAAAATAAATCGAACTTCGACAAACAAAATTTGTTAGGTATATAAACTTAGGAAGGATGACCATCCATGGCCATTTGATTACTTAGAGTGGCGCGCCGGTTTTGAAGTAGCTGGCCATTTGATTGAGCGATTCTTGGTCGATGATGTAGTAATCGCCTGACTTACCGCCATCGACTTTGCGAGTCTTGAGTCCGAAGCATTTCAAGATGTTGGTTACAGCGGCCTGCTTAGCCTTTGTAGTCGCGGCTCGCGGCATGTTGATACCCAGGCCAATGACCTTGGAGCGGATGGCGTTGAGGATGTCGAAAAGGGTTGCGGAGTCATCTGCCCTCCAACCTTTAGTAAGCGACATTTCAGCGATGGCTGGAAGAATCTTGGAGAACACCGCCAGTTCGTCCTCAGGGCTCACAGAGGTCATGCTGTAGAGCTTTTTGAAGAGCTTTATCTTTGACTCGCCTTCACCTTCCCCCCACAGCTTCGCGTCTGCCTGGGACAGCTGTGAGCGTCCCATGACTTCTTGAGCACGCGCCCTGATCACGGCCAGATGCTCAGCCTCATCCCTCGAGCCGCCATCTTTCACTGCATGTACGACCTCGGTATTGGCCGGCAATGCCCTGAGCAGCTTCGCAGCGGTTTCGCTTTTTACTGATTTACGACCCTGGGAATCAGCTACAAAACCGGCCTTCGACATCTCGCCGTCACACTCAAGGACTTCGACTTTAAAGCCTTGCATCAGAAGCAGAGCTGGCAGGTTGTACTGGATGTTGTCTTTGAGCCACGCTTCGCTCGAGCAGTGGTTGTACTGCAGCGCCTCAAAGGCTGTTGGAGCGTTGTCAGCTGCTATTGCTGTGCGGATCTTAGCTTTGGCATCGGCACTGATCGTTAGGCCCTTGAACAACTCCTCGACCGCAACCATTTCTTTCCTGAAAGCGATTTCTACGATCTCGGCTTTTCTGTAGTCCGGGTTTTTCAGGCCCACAGTAAAGGCCTTGGCCGTCCGATCACGGCGAAGCATTTGGATGCAGTCAGGCGGTACGACTTGGCCGCTAAAGAGTCCAAAATGGGCGTTGAAGTGGCTGGAAGTGATCGACAGTGCGGATGTGATCACCGGGCTATAAATGACGATCTCATGTAGGGTCGAGTTTGGGTTAGCGATAAAAGCTGCCTGCTCTGACCATTTTGAGTTTTCGGCAGTGATGACCAGCGCGGGCCTCTTCGTTTTCTTTTCGATGTACTTGCCGAGCGCTGCTGCTTCCCGCGCGCCATCGCAGGCGACCAAGATTTTCTTACCGTCCTTAGCAGCTTTAACTACCAAACCGCGCACAGTGCTCGAATCCGACGTCCTGACCGTGATGTCGCTGTGATCCTGAGCGACCTTGAAAAGCTTCGATGGGCGATCAGCAAGAAGCTCCACGCACCTGGCGTTGATGTCAGCGTCAGCCAGGATTACTTTTTTCGCGTTTTTGACGACAAACCGCAGTGCGTTCCAGACGGCTTCTCTGTTTTTCACTTCGCCACCGAGGACGTGAGCGATTACTTGAGATGCTTCGTCGATCACTACTACATCAGCTGCTTCGATGAAGCTTTTGAATTTGTGAGCTGAGAGTGAGTTGACGACGATCTTGAGGCCTTGGGCGCTTTGCAGGACGTCAGGAGTGTCGCACTCGTCGTAACTGACAATGCCTTCGAGTTGGGCGATGTTGCGGTTGATGGAGCGCCTGTGGCTGATCACCAAGACTTTGCTTCCACGCGCCATTTCTTCGCTGAGTACAGGCTCGATGATTTTGCTGGTTTTGCCGTAGGCCGTTGGAAGGGCCAGGAGCGCAGCGCCTTCTGTTGACAAGATGTAGTCGCGAACCTCGGCGGCGTCGAGCGGGGCCTGTCCAATGTCTTTGAGGCTCTTCAGATGCGATACCAGCTCCGTTTTTTTACGGGACAACTTGGCTCTGATCAGCTGTAAGCAAGCTTCCTGAGTGCGGCCTGAAGCGCCTGCAAGGGTTTGGGCTTTACCGTCCAGGTCACCAGCGGTAAAGGCATCTCGGGCGATTTCGAAGGCTGCGCGGTCGAAAGCTTCGTCGCTGCTGTCGTTTGATGCGATCAGAACTGCTAACTCGACTTTCGACAAGTCATAGATGTTTTTTGCTATAACGCCCTTTTCAGCAGAAGCAATACCAGAAGCGGTTTTGAGTGCTGCTTTGATCGCGGAGATCACATTGCCATCAATATTGATAACGCGAGCAACTTTCGGATAGTCAGTGCGGAGGTACTCGGCGACTTGCATGACGTTAGTAGTAGTGAGGGTTTCGTAGCCGTCGATAGTGAAGTTGATTGCGTAAGCCTTGGTGTGCATTGACAAACTCGCTTTGCTTTTTAGGTGTCTCTCTTGCACCTGAATCCATTATCAAACTTGAGCCTCACCTGACACAAGCCCTAAATTCAAGTTTGACGAAACATTTATCCTGGGCATATTCATCCTCACCACCGATAAACTGTTAGTTGATACTAAAGCGATATCAAAGAGCGTCTTTCTTAGCCAAAAAGGTACCCACCCGCAAAGTCACCCCCGATGCATCCTCCACGCTTCTTCTTTATATATAAAGAGAGAGATAGCATTGGGGGTGGCTAATGGCTATTTGGCTAAGAAAAACTGTTTCTCCATACAGTTCCCAGCTGAGAAAAGTCGGATTAAGCTGATCTCCGCCACCGAAAGCTCATCAGCACACTCGTAAGCCCTACAACGCCGTAATAAGCCCATATAACCGGGATGCAGCTTTGAGACTTAATTTATTTTCAGATATGTTCTTAAAAAGCATTGCATCAGCCTGTGCTCATTTTTGATAATAGCTGTAACAGGGCAAGAGAACCCTGGATTATGAGAGAGATAAAAAAGATGGCTTTTCAGTATGCAACCCAAACTACCGCTTCGACTAACACGGTTACTCAGCAAGTAGCTCAGTCTTTCAAAGCACTTTTCGAGACATCTTTTGAGTATCCGTTGGTGCTGGCTGACAAGTCCAAAGCATCCACTTTCATACCTGCATATTTTCGCGTCCCGACTCGCAATGACGTCAGCATCAATACCTCCACGCTGGTCATCTTCGACGTCGACCAGAAGCTCGGCCAGGACTATGACGACGACATGATCGCTCTAGAAGAAGCCGAAGACGCCCTCCTTGATCTTGGTCTTGAGCACTTCATTTACACAAGCCACAGCCACACCTTGGCCGCACCGCGCTTCAGGATCGTCATCGCAGCATCCCGCCCGTACTACCCTGCGGAACACAACGTCATCTGCGCCGCCATCCTTGAGCACCTGGACGAGTTCCTAGGTGGCAGACTACTCAAAGTCGTAGACCCATGCTGGAAGGTGCCGAGCCAATGCTATTACATCTACACAGCACACCCCGACCGCCAGCAATTCGCTATCAGCTTCTACAATCCCGGCGCACCAGCAGACATCGACGACTACAAACTCCATCAATCTACGTATGGAATTGAGACTGAATACAAACCCGGCGCGCCGAGAAAAGCCACTGGTCAAACAGGCGCGCGCGGACGCTCGTATGAACTGAATCGCATCCTCAGCGGCATGATAACTTCCTCAGCCGAGGAAGAAATCGCCAAGCGCTTATTCGGAATCGACAACACCATGCACGCCGGAAACGAATACTTCCGCGACCAACAATACCCTCGTAACCGCCCGCGCGCGGGCGAAAGTAACGAGGCCGCAGCCTGGAGATCCTGCCAACTCTTTACTAAGTCACACATCAACAGTCTAAAGCGCAAAACAAAAAAGCCTGTCGACACTACGATTGTCGTCAAACAATCAGAGTCAAGAGAAACAATGCCAACACACGATGCGATGATCAAAATCAAGTCCGCCAAAATTGGACAAACCAAAACAGGCGCAGAAACGGTTTTGATGGAGTTGCAGGTAATGTCCGGCGAGCACGCGGGTCGTCATCTTTGGCACAGACTTTACGGTACAGGAAGTCACGCAACAGCGATCACGATCTCTGACTCGATCAAAACTAAGATTGCTAAAGCCACGAGACTCGAAATCCCTGCAATCAGCGACATCACGAAAGCATACGACATGCCGATGCTTGCCCGAATCAAGTACAAACCGGGGACTAATGGATATCCTGCTCAAAACGAAATCGGAGACATTCATCTCAACTAAAACAAACGCATACTCGACGCCGCAAAGAATACCGCCCCGCAAAGGCGGTTTTTCCGATGCTTTTTGGGGTATGGGTATACTTTCTCTATACTCGAAAAACCTGAAAATTGACAAGCTGTCAATAGTTTATTTTGTTTTTTTGTTGACAGCGACTTCTCGAACGATCAGCATAAATTGACATCGCGACGCGACAAGGTGCGATGCAACCAACTGATTTTAAGAGGAATCTTGATGCGAACGTCTGCAGATGGCGACTACATCACAGCAAAAGAGACTGCTGCAATCCTGGGCATCTCTGTCGAGACTCTTCGTTTTTGGCGGTATACGAGCAAGCACACCAAGGCTCTTACGCCATACGCCCACATCAGCCGCCGTGTTTTTTACAAGCGCGATGACGTCCGGCGATTTTCTGATCTGAGCATGACCGCAATCGCCTAATCACCCCCACTTTCAATACGGCGCTACGACTAGGAAGGTACGCGCGCTCACGGATCACGAGCAATACAATGTCCGACCGCAACGCACTTGCAATGTCCCTTGGCTTTTTGACCGAGGAGCAAATGATCGAAATCACCAGAGTTAAAAAAGAGACACTGGAACACTGGCGCAAGCATTATAAAGGCCCGGCACCAATGCTGTTTGGTAACGCTTTTTTTTACGCCATTGATGACGTCAAAGACTACATGCACTCGCTGAGGAAAACACGTAGTCGAGAGTCTATTTTGCGATCAATTTAGACTAATAAATGCCGCTTGGAACTCGCGGGCTGCGCGGTTCCAAGGGATTGTTTTGAATACTAAGTGATAATTTCGAGCGTTTCTTCGCGTTTTTTACGTCGCTGCATATTTTCCTCGTACGACGCATGCACATTTTTGGCTTTAATGTGCGTGTATCGCTTTAGCATTTTCCAGTCTTTGTGACCCGTGAGCACAGCAACTTGCTCTATGTGCAGCCCGATTTCGAACAAAAGACCGGCTGCTGTATGACGCAGATCGTGGAAACGGAGATCATGAATCTCGCACTCTTGGCAAACTCTCGTAAAAGATGCGCTAACAGACCCGCTATTGTAAGGAAATATCCTTCCGGACTTGCGATCACCGATGTATTTTTCTGCAAGCTCCCATGCTCTACCGAGTAGCGGCACAAGCATGTCGTTACCGCTCTTTTGCTTCGGATCTTTGCGGTTTTTTATAACTATAGATTTTTCGTAAAAATCAACATCACTGATTTCCAGGGAACAAATCTCCTCTTGGCGCATCGCAGACGCTAATGCAAACGTAATAATATCTTCCATTGGAATTTTTTGACGCAGCTTTTTTTGATATGCAGCGAAGATAGTTATTAACTCATCCTTTGATGCTTCTCTTTTTCGCTCGTTGCTTTTTGTACTTAGACCCATGGGCTCGAGCATTTCTCTCGCTCTCTGCACAATGCCTACATCAACATCGTAGTGTTTGACGACTCTCGCCCATTTTAATACGACTGATATGTATGACAGATCGATTGCGATTGTCACTCCAGAGACGCTAACTCCAGCTTGCGTCTTTTCTTTCACACGTCTTTCAACAAAATCCCTGAGATGCAGGATCGAAAAATCGGACATCAGTACGCCTTTGAACTCATTTTTTAGGCGCTTTAGAGTCGATTTTTTATTTTTCCCGTGCTTTTTGACGGGCTCTGTCTCTTCAACATACTTATCAACGAAATCAGCGAAAGTAGAGCCCTTTGGTGTTGATGCTGTCCCCACGGCTCTGATGCTCTCAAGCTTGCTCTCTTGATCTGCAGCCCATTTTTTAGCATCAGCATGCTTTTTAAAAGTCATGCCGTGCCTAACTCCACCGCGCATAACCTGTGCGCGCCAACTGCCGCTTGGAAGCTTTACAATACTCGCCATCGTGTGCATTCCATGTGCAGTTTTATGTACCCGGATAATACACTGCACACACACGTCATGTGCACTCCGTGTGCACAAAAGCTACACACGAAGGTATTTTTGTGAATCTAGAAAACGATAAAACCCTTATAAATCAAGGAGTTACCAGCAGACGATTCAGTGTGGCACCTATGATGGACTGGACAGATCGCCACTGTCGGTTTTTTCTGCGTCTGCTATCCAAAAACGCCTTGCTGTACACCGAAATGGTCACTACGGGTGCGCTGATTAATGGTGATGCCGAGCGCTTCTTGCGTCATGACGAGTCTGAGCATCCGCTGGCCTTGCAGCTGGGAGGGAGTGTTCCGGCTGACTTGGCCGTTTGCGCACGCATGGCTCAGGATGCAGGGTATGACGAGGTGAACCTGAATGTCGGCTGCCCCAGCGATCGGGTGCAGAACAATATGATCGGTGCCTGCCTGATGGCGCATCCGGCGCTGGTGGCCGATTGTGTCAAGGCCATGCGCGATGCGGTCGCTATCCCTGTCACGGTCAAGCATCGTATCGGCATCAACGGCCGCGATAGCTATGCACAACTGTGCGATTTCGTCGGTACGGTTCGTGATGCAGGCTGCACCAGTTTCACCGTGCATGCGCGTATTGCCATTCTCGAAGGGCTGTCGCCTAAAGAAAACCGCGATATCCCGCCTCTGCGCTATGACGTTGCCGCGCAGTTGAAAACCGATTTCCCTGAACTGGAGATCATTCTCAACGGCGGGATCAAGACCCTCGAGCAATGCCAGGAACATTTACAGGTGTTTGATGGTGTGATGCTCGGCCGCGAGGCCTATCACAACCCGTATATTCTGGCCGAGGTCGATCAACGTCTGTTTGGCAGTTCTGCCCCTGTCATTTCGCGGGTAGAGGCGCTCACGCTGTTGCGGCCTTATATCGCAGCGCATATAGCCTCTGGTGGTTCAATGCACCATATCACGCGTCATATTTTGGGGCTGGGCCAGGGGTTCCCTGGCGCCAGGCGCTTTCGTCAACTGCTGTCGGTGGATATCCATAAGGCCAAGGACCCGTTGGCATTACTGGATCAGGCCGCAGAACTGCTGGTAGGCCGCTGAAACCAGCGCAATAGCGCCGGCGCAAGGTACACAAAGGCCTGCATGAGACTTCTCATGCAGGCCTTTGTTTTTTTGCACCACTATTGCGTTACTTCGACACAGGCATAACTGTCGGCATTGTCGATATCGCCCTTGCCCGCGTAACGGGCGACCTGCGGCCAGGCACATAGCGGGCGGGTGCGCACAACCTTGCCGTCTTCAATTTTCGAAGCGACGATGCGCTGCGGTGCTACGCCGTGCTCCACCCAATTGTCGATAATGGCCAACTTGTCAAAGGTGTCGCAGCCCGCACCGCCGTAACAATGGCCCATGCCCGGGATCAGAAACAGCCGGGCCGAGGCCCGGGCCGCCTTGCCCGAATCGCGCAGCAGTGACTGGTAGTAGTCGATCAGCTCCTGGCCGTTATGAAAATCGTTCCAGCCCACATAAAGCAGTAGCTTTGCCCCCCGGTCGAAAAATGCCGTGAGGTTGGAGTCAACGTGCAACAAGGGCCCGAGCCTGTTCACAGCCTCATTCACGGTCTTGTCCCAGTCCATGGTCGTCCAGTCCCAGTCCGGATCCTGGAAAGCTGCGTACTTGAACAGGTCCAGGGCCACCGGGAACGCTTGGCCATCGACAAAATCACCGAGCAGGTTTTCATTGCCCTTGGCCACGCCAGGAAAGATCACTTCCCCGGTACGCGGGTTGATCGGCCCTCGATAGAGCTGCTGCATCAGCTCTACCTGCCCCGCCGTCAGGCAGTCGGCTGTCTCGGTGCCTTTGCACTGCAATTGTTCAGGCTCAAAATCGCAATGCTGCGGGTCGTCGATAAACCCCTGCTTGAGGCCAATGGGCGTGGCGCAGGCCTTGAGCGCCGCCTTGCTGACCATCTCGAGCTTGGCCTTGGTCATGTTCACATCGCGGTGGCGACCGAGCAACCAGCCGGGCCAGAGCTGGGCGGCATTGAACTTGACCAGCGGGTTGGGCGGCGCACCGGCGACGATACCATCGTAGTCATCGGGAAAGCGCCTGGCTTCGATCAGACCTTCAAGGCCGCCCAGCGAACAGCCTATCCAGTACGCCCGGCTGGCCGGTTTTCCGTAGTAGGCCTTGATCAGTTCCTTGGCATGTACCGTCATCAGGTGGTCGGCGCGCCAGGCATAATCGATCAGTTTTTCCGGGTGGCCCAGGGCGAACTGCCCGCCCTTGCCTTCTTCAGTACCGCTGTCGTGTCCGGTATCGGTCGCTGCCGTGGCGTAGCCCTGCTCAAGCCCGGCGAGCATGGCCGGGTACATCATCGCTCCGCCCCAGCCAAAACTGCCGACACCCAGTAACTTGCCGTTCCAGCCATTGAGCGGCAACCAGACTTCGATCTTGATATCTGAATCGCTGCTGGGCCTGAGTGTGGCAGCAACCCTGCAAAAGGCCGGGTTTGGCCCGACTGCGGGGCGCCCTGCCGGGTTCATGCCGGAGAAACTCCCCAATCGGGTCAGCGGGTTTTGCGGCATTGGGTACTGCCCGGGGGCAATGGCCTCGGCCACGGTGATGGTCGCATCGGGCAAGGCCCTGGCGGCCAAGGCGCTGCAGGTGTCTTCGGCATGGGCTTGCGCTGCCATAGCCAGGGTCAGCAAGCTGACGGCTGCGTACCAGAGAAACGGGCGTAGTGCTGAACATGGGTGATTAATTTGCATATCCCTGCCTTCGGATCACGCTCAAGAACAGACGCTGCGCGGTGGGTGCACTACCACGACCTTAGTTGCAGGATAAAGAAGGTCAAGGTGCAACTGGCTGTTTCAAGCTGACTGGTGATCCGTGTAGCGCCCGCAACTGCTCGGCGTGCGAAGCCGCAACAGCGGGCCGACCGCCAGATCACTCCCACGTGCAAGGCCGCAGGCACCCCATGGCCATGGCCACCAGGCTATCGAGCAGCGCCCTGGATTCAAGCTGGTCTGGCATGTCTTCCAGTACCGAGCGGATAACACTGCGCAGCCCCTGCCCGAGCAGGTAAGCGGCCATGGCCGGGTGTTGCGTGGATATTTCATCTTCATACAACTGCAGCAGCGGCAACCAGGTCGCTTCGATAAATTCCCCGGTGGTGGTATATGGCCCGCGCCACATGCCCAGGTGCAAGGCCGAGTGATAGCGCAAATGAAACACCTTGTTCAGCCTGAACAAGCGTGTTTCGACGCGAATGATGTTGGCCAGAATTTGTTCCAGCGCCGACTTCAGGGGCACGCCAATCAACTTTTCCCGCACCTTCAGCAACTGCTCGGACTCTTCGTCGAGCACACGCTCGTACAGCAAAGCCACGATGGCGTCCTTGCTGGGAAAATACTGGTAGATCGAGCCGACCGCGACACCAGATACCTCGGCGATGCGGGCGACCGTCAGCGCCGCCTCTCCTGCTTCATCCAGAATCTGCAGGCAGGCTTGCTCAACAGCATCGACCAGTGCCCGTGAGCGGGATTGCACCGGCCGCTTGCGCAGCGCAGGCATCAGACCCTTTGTATTGTCATCGGCTGGCTTGCTCATGGGAACCCGAGCGGAGTATTTTTTGCTGTTCTTAATTTCAGATATTTTCCTTTTTTATCATTAGGTTAAATACGCAATCAGATGCCCGCAGAATGCGAATATCTCAACCCTGATGACGTCAGTATGATCTTTGGAGACGCTCGGACATCGTCCAAACGTGTAGTGATACGCCCTCTATAAGATCGGATATTTCAGCCTGCCGGGAGATTGCCCATGCCTTCACCACTCACCCTCCAGCCCCTTGGCCCACACCTGGGCGCCGAAGTGCTTGACCTGGATCCTGCCACTGTTTTTCAGCCGCAAACCCTGGCGGCACTGGAAGCCGCGCTGGTCAAACATGAAGCCCTGGTACTGCACGCCCCATGGCTACAGCCAGAACAACACCTGGCCATTGCACGATATTTCGGCGAGCCCGAAGTTCACACGTTCTATCCCAACCTGGGCGCAGGCTTTGAACAGATCACCGTGATCGACTCCAGGCTGGGTGACCGGGCGGATATGTGGCACCACGACGAGAGCTTCCTGCCCGACCCGCCGATTGTCACCATGACCCACGCCCAGATCCTTCCCCCCTGTGGCGGCGATACGTGCTGGATCAGCATGACCACGGCCTATGACAGCCTGTCCGGGCGTATGCAGCACTACCTCGACGGGCTCAGCGCCTGGCACGACATGAACGGGCCCATGACGGCAGCGCTGCGCCAGAGCGTCGTCAGCCATGAGCGCTATGCCGAGGTCGTGCAGATGAACCGCCGCCACCTGCACCCGCTGGTGATCCAGCACCCGGTGTCCGGTCGCAAAGCCCTGTATCTGAGCCCGACCTACACCACCCATATCGAAGGTATGGCCCCCTCTGAAAGCGACGCGATCCTGGACTATCTGCACGCGCACTGCCAGCACGTGCAATTCGGGTTTCGCCATCGCTGGCGTGTCGGTGACATGGTGCTCTGGGACAACCGAAGCGTGTTGCACAACGCCATTCTGGACTACCAACCCCATCAACGGCGCATGCAGCGCACCTCGGTATTCGCCCGCGAACCCTTGCAGGCGTGAGTTCTGAAGGAACATTCACGGATCACAACCGCTGCAGAGGAGCACACCAGAATGATGAACGATGAACTTAATCACGACCTCCTGGCCCGCTACATTCCCAGGCCAGGCCGGTATGCACTGTTGCCCGAACTGACTGCGCACCAACGCGTGGCGCTGCTGTGCCGGGTGCTGTATCGAGAGGGTTATAACGACCATATTGCCGGTCATGTCACCGTCAAGCAGGACGATGGCACCTATTTGGCCAACCCCTGGGAGCTCACCTGGGGCGAAGTAACCGCCTCGGACATCCTGCGCCTCGACCAGACCGGCAAGGTCATCGAAGGCGAATGGAACATCACCCCGGCGATCAACCTGCATATGGATTTACATGCCGCGCGCCATGATGTTGAGGTGGTCATCCATAACCACCCGCGCTGGGCAGGCGTCTGGTCAGCCGCGGGGCGCATCCCGCCGGTTTACGACCAGACCTCCGCCCTGGTTGATAGCGACCCGGTGCTCTACGACGAATATCGCGGTACCGTCGAGGACACCGTCCTCGGCCGCGCCGTAGTGACGGCACTGGGAGCCCAGAAATGGGCCATGCTCGCCAACCACGGTGTGCTAGTGGTCGCCAATGGCATTCGCCAGGCCCATTTGCGCGCGATCACACTGGAGTGGCGCAGCCGCCTGGCCTGGCATGTCGAGGCACTCGGTGGCGGCGCGCCGCTTCCTGCCCATGTCGCCCTCGCCACTGGAGAGCGCACCGATGCCAACGGTTTCCCGTTTCTGTGGGAAGCCATGGCACGGGAAGAAATCCGCCGCGACCCGACTGTTCTGGAGTAATTAACCCCGCAAATTATGGAATTCAACTCCGCAATGTTTGGAATCCAGGACCGATTATCCGGGATCAATATCACCGTATATTGACCCGGACTGGCGCCACGCAGCGCCCCACACCGGAGGTCCCTGCCCTATGAGTATTCTGTTTTCTCCATACACCTTGTCGGGAATGGAACTGAACAATCGTGTCGTGATGGCGCCCATGACCCGTGCCCGCGCCTTGAACGATATTCCTGACGAGTTGACGGTTCTTTACTACCGCCAGCGTGCAAGCGCCGGCCTGATCATCAGCGAAGGTGTGCCGGTTTCCATCCAGGGCCGCGGCTATCTGTTCAACCCCGGCCTTTATAATCAGGAACAAGTGGAAGGCTGGAAGCACGTCACCCGGGCCGTGCATGAGGACGGCGGCAAGATCTTCGCCCAGCTCTGGCATGTCGGCCGGGTATCCCACACCACGCTGCAACCGGACGGCGGTGCGCCGGTGTCATCCAGCAACAAGGTGGCGGCCAACTCCATGACCTATGCCTATGACGAGCACGGTCAACCGGGCCCGATCCAGGCCAGCCAGCCGCGCGCGCTGTCGACCGAAGAAGTCGGAGCGATCAAAAATGACTTTGTTCAGGCTGCCCGCCGGGCTATCGAGGCGGGGTTTGACGGGGTCGAAATTCATGGCGCCAACGGCTACCTGTTCGAGCAGTTTATCAATCCGTGTGTAAACGATCGTACCGACCGTTATGGCGGCTCAATCGAAAACCGCATTCGCCTGCTGCTGGAAACCATTGATGCGGTTGCCGACGCCATTGGGCGTGGCAAGGTTGGCGTGCGTATCTCGCCGTTTGGCCGCCTGTTCGACATGGCGCCGTTTGATGACGAAGCCCAGACCTGGGTCGCGGTGGCTCACGCCATTCATCAACGCGACATTGCCTACGTGCACTTGAGCGATCAATTAACCATTGGCGCCGAGCGCATGCCCGAAGGCTTTGCGCAGACTTTTCGCGAGTCGTATCAAGGCACACTGATTGCCGCTGGCGGCTTTGATCGCGAGTCGGCGCAAGCCGCACTGGAATCAGGCGCCCTGGACCTGGTCGCGTTTGGGCGGCCTTTTATTGCCAACCCGGATCTGGTGGAGCGGATGAAAAATAACTGGCCGATTGCAACCCCGGACCGCACCACGTTCTACGGCAACAGCGGCGAAAAAGGCTATGTCGATTACCCCTTCCACTCGCCGAACCTGTAACGGTACTCAGCTGCAGCGCTTCACGTCATGGAGCTTGAGGCGCTGCATTCATGAACCCTGGGGGTTGGGCGGGCCCTGATCCGGGCGAAAAATCCCGGCATCGCGTCGGGCCAGTGCCAGCAGTTCATCGACGACCATTCTGATCTTGGGCTGTATGTAGCGCGTGCGTGGCCAGATCACGTGAATAGGCATCTCGGCACCGGCATATTGCTCAAGTACGGGCACCAGCAACCCCTGCTGGATATGCGTCTGCACCAGCCAGGTGGGCAGTTGGGCCAGGCCGCCCCCGGCCAGCGTCATGTCCAGCAACATTTCACCGTCTCCCACCTCATGCTTGACCCGCACGTCGTGCTCGTTGGTCTGCCCCTTTTCATCCACCAGTATCCAGCTTTTGCGAGTGCCGTTGCGCCAGCCGACAATGCAGTCATGCTGCAGGAGATCAGCCGGTGCCTGGGGCGTGCCATGCCTGTGCAGGTATTCGCGGGTCGCGCAAATCAACAGGCTCTGGCTGCCCAGCCTGCGGGCCACTATTTCAGCGTCATCCTTCAATGAACCGATTCGGACCACAAGATCGATGCCCTCATTGACGATATCCACCAACCGCTCACTGAAGCTGATGGAGAGATCGAGCTGCTGGTATCGCACCGCCATATCGATCAAGGTCGGCAAAATATGTCGGCGACCAAAGGCCGCCGGCAGATCGATCCGCAACCGACCGACAGGTTCCTGTTGGCCGGTGGTCAAAAAGCCCTGGGTCTCAGCCAGTTCATCCATTACCCGCAGGCAGCTGGCCAGATAGGCCTCACCCTCGCTGGTGAGGTTCAGGCGCCGGGTGGTGCGATGCAAAAGCTTGACGCCAAGGCGCGCCTCCAGGCGAGTCACGCTCTTGCCAACGGCGGAACTGGTCACGCCAAGCTCCAGGGCTGCCGCTGTAAAGCTCAGTGACTGGGCCGCAGACACAAACTCACGAATACCGTCAAATGGGTTGCCCGTCATTATGGCGTCCAAGGCTAAAGTTTAAGGATCTGCAGCTGAACAATAGCAAAGCCATGCAGTAATAGAGGGGTAAAACCCCGGGGCTTACCTTCTGCGCAAACAAAAATGCGCCCTGGATAAAGGCGCATCGTTCATGCTCAATCCTCGGAGCCGGCCCTGGATCAGGCTGCACGCTCAGGCCAGACCACTTCAAGGCGGGTATGGGTGATGCGCCACTCGCCATCGATACGCTGGTACGTGTCGGCGTACAGCCCGAGCAACAGTAGCGGGTTCGGATCGGGCTTGGATGCGGTCTCGAAATCAATCAGGTAGCAACGCCCTTGCGCGGTATCGGGCCCGGTCAACTTGATCCAGTGGTTGGCGATCGCATGCAGAAACGGATAACTGCCCTGGTGGTCGCGATCGAAGAGTTTGAAGGCATCATTGAGGCCACTGCGGATGGCATCTATACCCGTCATTTTGCCAACCGT
The DNA here is from genome assembly GCF_009600545.1 of Pseudomonas sp. FSL R10-1339. Classification (NCBI taxonomy): domain Bacteria; kingdom Pseudomonadati; phylum Pseudomonadota; class Gammaproteobacteria; order Pseudomonadales; family Pseudomonadaceae; genus Pseudomonas; species Pseudomonas sp. FSL R10-1339. Next base: position 31,007 of record NZ_WIVQ01000017.1, read on the forward strand.
AACCTCCACCACCGCATCTGCCGAGAACACTTCGTCAAGGGCGTCGATAGTGTTGCTGTCCAGGTGATGTGCATAGAGGGTTCTGAGATTGCGAATCTCTTCGCGATCAAGCAACGCTTTGAGTTTGGTATCCATAACCTGTGACCTCTGTAGTGACTGGCTTGCCTGTGAAGGCGCTGGCCTGCTCAGGACAATCAGCTCCTGACCTGTAAAACCTCTACTTTAGTCATGTTCCAGCACAAGATAATCACCCATAAATTCCAAACATCCTGGAATCACAGGATCAAATTCTTTATCTCTCACTCAACTGGCCGCGTTTTGAAGGGCTCGTTCACCAGCTTGCTCATCGTTAGCAAGCGTCTGGCACAGATCCAGCAGTTGGCATTGCAGCAATTTGCCCGCATGGCTCAGAGCGTTTTGCCCATACAACGCCAGAAATACCCCCTGGATATCCGGCAGGCCGCTGCCGGCATCAATCACCCTGTGTTCCGGACTGATCACCCGCAACGGCAACAAGCTGATACCCAGGCCCGCCGCCACGGCGGCGCAGACACTGGCCAGACTTGCGCTGGAGTAGTTGATGCGCCAGCGCCATCCCCCCACTTCAAGGTGATGGAGCATTTCATTGCGGTACAAACCGCCCACCGGAAACGCCACCAGCGGCAAGGGCTCGCGCCCCAGTGCGGGCGCTGAACGGCTGTCGACCCAACACATGGGTTCGGGCCAGCAAGCCAGGCAATCATCGCCCTGCCCCATCTGCTTGACCAATAACAGGTCGAATTCATTCTGGCGATAAAGCCGCATCAGTTCAGGCCCCAACCCGCTGGTGACTTCCAGGCGCACTCCCGGGTGCTCCAGGCCGAACCGCGAAAGGATCGGCATCAAGCGCTCGGCAGCAAAGTCTTCAGGCACACCGAGGCGCAACACCCCTTCACTCGCCTGGTTGAACAGTACGTCGCGGGCTTCCTGATCAAGCGCCAGAATGCGCCGCGCATAGGCCAGCAGGCGCTCACCTTCAGGGGTGGCAATCACCCGGCGCTGTTCGCGGTCGAGCAGCTTGCAGCCAAGGCTGTCCTCCAGACGGCGGATCTGCTGGCTGACCGTCGACTGGGTGAGATGCAGACGCTGCGCCGCCCGGGTGAAATTGGCGCAGTCCACCACCGCGACAAAACTGCGTAACAGTATGGGATCAAGCATCCGTCTCACCATTCACATTGCCACTTAAAGGCATGGCTATATTTAATTTCAGAATACCTGCTGCGCTGACCATACTGGCTTTTCACGGGATGTAAAAGAGGGCTCAACCATGGGCAGCCTGACACGCAAATGCGGCCTGCTGACGGTCGCGCTGTTGATAATGGGAGCGGTGATGGCAAGCGACAAGACACTCCTCAATGCCGTCAGCGACGGCGAACTGGACAGGGTCCAGCAACTGATCAGTGAAGGCACGGACCTCAACGTACAGGCGCTGGATGGCAGCAGCGCGCTGCTGCTGGCAACCCGATCGAACCAGATCGAAATCGCCCGGGCCTTGATCCAGGCTGGGGCCGACGTCAACCAGAAGAACCTGATGCGTGACAGCCCCTATCTGTTGGCAGGCGCCAGTGGGCGTAACGAAATCCTGCAAATGACCCTGGCTCACGGTGCCGATCTGCAGAGTACCAACCGCTATGGCGGCACCGCCCTGATCCCGGCATGCGAGCGCGGACATGTTGAAACGGTACGCCTGCTGATCGCAGCAGGGGTTGATCTGAACCATGTCAATCGCCTGGGCTGGACCTGCCTGATGGAAGCCATCGTGCTCTCCGACGGCGGCCCGGCGCATCAGCAGATCATCACCCAGCTGATCAATGCCGGTGCCGACCTGAACCTGCCGGACAGCGACGGCCACACCCCCCTGCAACAAGCGCAGCAGCGCGGCCAGGGCGTGACCGCACAATTGCTGCGTGATGCCGGCGCGCACTGAATCACACCCTGGAGTTGTTATGCATAGCGATGAGTTTTACCTGCAACGCGCCGTGGTCCTGGCCGCCAGCAACGTTGCCGACGGTGGCCGGCCTTTTGCTGCGCTACTGGTCAAAGACGACCAGGTGATCGTTGAGGCCGTCAACACCCTCCATATCAGCCAGGACCCGACTGCGCACGCAGAACTCTTGGCCATACGGGCTGCCAGCCAGCAACTGGGCCCGCGCCTGGAGGGTTGCGTGATCTATGCCAGTGGCCAGCCTTGCCCCATGTGCCTGAGTGCCATGCACCTGTGTGGCGTAACCCGAGTGGTGTATGCCGCCAGCAACCCGCAGGGGGAACCCTTCGGGTTGTCTACGGCAGCGATTTATCAGCAACTGGCGCTGCCGTTGAGCGAACAGAAACTGGCGATACAACACATACCCCAACCGGCCATGGTCGAGATATATAGTGACTGGAAAGCCTGCCATGAGCCTGGATAAACACCCTGCGCGGGTGTTCGCCAATTGGGCATTGCTGGTGGTGCTGGGGCTTAACCTGCGTCCGCTGCTCAGCTCCATCAGCCCGCTGTTGCTTGAGATACGTCATGACACGGGCATGAGTTTCCAGAGCAGTGCCTGGCTGACCAGCCTGCCAGTGATCTGCATGGGTCTGGTGGCCTTGCTCGGCGTACGCCTGCAGGCAGGCCTGGGTGAGCGCCGTGGCGTGGCCCTGGGCTTGTCGATGATCCTGGGCGCCTGCCTGTGGCGCTTGTCTGCCGATCAGGCAGAAACCCTGATGGCCACGGCCTTGCTGGGCGGTGCCGGGGTTGCGCTGATCCAGGTGCTGGTTCCGGCGCTGATCAAGCGCCAGTTTGCGCAGCAGGTTGCGCTGGCTTTAGGGGTGTACTCCGCCTCCCTTATGGCCGGCGGCGGCCTGGCTGCACTCGTCAGCCCGCTGGTGGCCGGCCATTTTGGCCATTGGCAGGCCGGACTGGGGATTTGGCTGGCGCCTGCTCTGGTCGCACTGGTGCTGTGGGGCTTATTGCCCTTTGCCAGCGGTGCCCGAACGGCGGGCGAGCCAGCCATGCGCCCGTGGCGCAACCGGCGCGCGTGGTTACTGGCGCTGTACTTCGGCCTCGTCAACTGTGGCTATATGAGCATGGTGGCGTGGTTGCCCGCCTACTATTTGCAGATGGGCTGGAGTGCAGCACAAAGCGGCTCGCTTCTGGCGTTCATGACCATTTTTCAGGTACTGGCTGCGCTGGTGATGCCTGCGCTGGCCCACCGCAGCACGGACAGGCGCCCGCTCTTGGCGGTCAGCCTGGGAGCGCAGGCACTGGGCTATAGCGGACTGGTCATGTGGCCGCTGGAGTCGCCGTATGTGTGGGTGGCCTTGATTGGTTTTGGCCTGGGTGCCTGTTTCGCCCTGAGCCTGATCCTGACCCTGGACCATTGCCGCAAACCCAGCGAAGCCGCTCAGCTTGCAGGGTTCGTGCAAGGCGCGGGATTTCTTGTCAATGCGGTATCGCCATGGCTGACGGGCTGGCTTCGCGAACTCACGGGGAGTTTTGTTACTGCCTGGTGGGTTCTGGTTGTGGCGGTTGTTGCAATGCTGCTACTGACGCGGATTTTCAGCCCGCAGAGTAATATACGCTGTGGCGGAATCATTCAAGCAGCTGCCTGAAATGCAATCAAAACACAACACTCGAAGAGCTGTTTGGTCAGCAGCAGCAAACCACTGTGCGTAAGCGTGGCCCTGCTCCGAAATGGCAACAGCAACTGAACGAATAAGCAACTCTCTATCATCTGATAATGAATTAGCAATCGCTCTTATTGCAGGATATACCTCACCCATCAGAGCACGCCAAACACACAAAACCAACCAATCAGGAAAAGCATTCACGGTTTCGCTCCGACAGTAGTAGGATTTGCTGGAACAATATGCGCTCCACTTTTACCTGAATGTATTGCTCCATATCTTGTCGCCAAGCCTGATGTGCCATCAATATCAATATTTTTGCCAAAGTCAACTATCGGCTGCCCTCTTGAACCATAACCTACAACAGGAAACTCTCTCACATGAACACCATTAAACAATTTTTGAGGATCGACCCCCTCATGCGTCCGGGAAGAAAATTGTTATGCCGCAGAACATGCTTGCCTTGCTGACCACCATGGATACTACTGGCTACGTTGTCCAGAGACGTGCCTATCGTTTTTGCACCACGAGAGAAAACCTCTAACTAGAGTAATTTTCCTTCATCAAATCAATCGCAACCTCAAGCTTTCGGCGGTTCTCAATGGAAAGTCGACGCTCTTTATATTCATTGAAATCTAACACTTCGACCGATACATCTTCCAAACTATTACTTAATCGCGAGATTTCTACAATTGCAATACGATCTAAGTCGATCAGCACCCAGTAAATATCCTCAGCCTGTTCAGGAATCCAGTTTACGATCAGAGAAAAAGACAACCAGGGAAACGCCGCTTTAATTGCAGCCAACAGTAGAGGATTAGTGCCCCCTGAAAACATCGACGCCATAGAGCTCAGCAAATCCGCTCGCACATTGTCACGAGAACTCATTTGAGCCCCCCTGGGAATGCTGTTACTAGATTCCCATATTTATCAGTCATAACAGTCATTATCGAGGTTGACTGTCCACCACTGAATTTATCCGTACCGATAGAACGCCCAACATCAACTTCGCGCACATAGCGCATACCATCAGCACTGTCTACCATTCGTGTGACAGGTGTACTCACAACCGCGTTGCTTTGCAGAAGACCACGCAACTCATGCTCCCCGATAGAAAACTGGCTTGCATTTACTTTGCCCGACAAGTGACATGAAGCCAAGTGCTCCATACCATCATTAGCTAAGTTTACTCGGGACTGGACTAGACCTGGAACACCTTCCAAGGTGTTCAAAGGTCCTTTTGCCCCAACCTCAATGCGAAAAAATTACAAACCGTCTACATCTGCGCTACTCCCTCGATTAACCGCATCCAGAAGCAGTTCGAGCTCAAGCCCATAACTATTCGGCTCAAAGCTCTCTTCTATACCACTCATCAGGAACTCATTAGAAATCAACTCACATAGCTCGTCTATCTCACTCGGCGCTAACGAGCCATGAAGTAATTTCTCAGCTAGAGCTAGTTGTGCTTCTCCCCTCAGAAAACACAGCGTCACTAAAAGCTGCCATTGAGCGCTTGTTAAAATGCAACTCATTTCCCTGTCCCCGAAGACGACTTGCCCCACCCAGTGACCACTGTACCTTCAGAATTGATCACTATGACGGCGTCCGTCCCAGTATATCTAAATGTTGGACCGTACTTTGAAGGGACATATTCAATTTTTAGAGGGCTAGACCAAGCGCTATTGAGGGCAGACTGGCTCACGCCAATACCGCCATCTCTTCCCGCAAATTGCTCTAATGCATGAGATGAATAGCCGTTGATCTGTGTCGGAGCACTTGTTCCAGCTACCTGTTCAGCAGCCAATTGCATTTTAAGCTTAGCAGCATTTGCTGCACTGCTCGCGCCTGAGTTAGGGATAGACGGAATGCCTTTTGCACCAACACCCGCAGCAGCCTTACCAGCCGCCAATTTGGCAAGAACCGCCTCAACAACAACCTTGGCGCCCTTACCTGCCGGCATCAACAGCATAGCAGCATCAAGCTCGGGCGCTATGGTTGTAATCCCTCTGCCTGCCAAATCTGACAAACGCTGGGTAGCCGATTTTATACCTGACTCAGTACTGGACAACGCACCCATTTCTTTCGAATGCGCGCTGGTTTGCTCCTGGCCGTATTGCCGCCATTGCTCATACACCACGCCTTGACCATGCAAGACTGACGCATTGAACAGCGTTGAGTCATTGAACTGTTTTTCGGTTGCTCTGAACGCGAAGGCTTTCTCGCCATTGGCAACAATTTGGCTTCCATCGCCCCACTTCAGAGGGATTTTCTGTGCCGCCAGTTGCCCAATAATCCCTTTGGCAATATTCAGGTCATCGATAAAATTTCGGGACTGCGGATCATTGCCTGTGGATTGCGCAACCAAACCGCTCAAACGGGCTTCATCAGCAGCATCCAGGGCGCCACCCGCAGCAATCATCAACAAATCCAGCCAAAGGGCACTGGATCTTGGCGCTCCCAGGGTTTTGTAAAGCTCTTCGGCCTGTTTCTCCAGAACCGGAATTTCTTGTTGCTTATGCAGCTGCCTATTGAAGGCTTCCACACCAAACCCTGCCCCACCTGCCACCACAGCCTCGCCGGGCCCACTTCCAGCCCCCGCAGAGGCTCCAACGCCTGTCGCAATCAATGCAGCTATAGCATCTTGTTCCTGACGAGACAGCCCACTGTCTTTCAGCGCCTGACCCACCGATGGCATCAACGCCGCAGAGGCTCCAGCTCCCAGAGCACCCGCCTGCGCATTGCCGCTGGACAAACCTATTGCCGCACCCGCCAACGCATGCAGCAAGACACGAGCTGCACCGCCTTCATCCCAGGCTGCCTTTACTGCACTGTCCGTAGATTTATCTCTTTGCGCGGTAGCGAAATCACCGATTTTTTTAAAAATCTCACTGGATGATACGTTCGCAACAACACCCACAGCCGTACTGCCCGTTGCCCCTCCCAGGCCCGCCGCGATCAGGCCCGATGCAATATTGGCCATCAGCCGTTTATCGCCCCCGACCTGCCAGCTCCTGGCGTCATCCAGCGCAAGCGCAGCCGCTTGTTGTTGCTCTGGGGTAGTTGCCTCATTGGCCTGTTTGGTTGCCGCATCAGCCTTGGCTTTGGCCACGCTATTAATTACGCTGTTGGACAGCTGCGCCGAGCTTTGAATCAGGTCGATGCGCGCTTGCATGGCCTTTTCATCAGGCCGATCCAGATGCTGATTGGCGTTGACAGTGTCGCGATTCAGCCCCACCAGGTCATTGCCGCCATCGGCGTTGCGCACGGTGATGGTGCCTTCACTGATGGCGCTTTGGGTTTTACTCTTCTCAGAGTCCTTGAGATACACCGGCAGCGTGCCGCCAGCGACCGAGCGGGCATCCACCCCGTCCCCTGCCAAGGCCCCGGAATAGCTCAAACTCCCGGCCTGACTTGTTATGGCGCTTTTATTTTTGATGTCACTGACCAACAGGCGATCAGTGCTGAGATGGTTTTTGTCAGCCGGCGCATCGCTGGCAATCACGGCGCCTAGAAGCGCGGTGGTTTTTCCGACGTTGATGTCGTAACCACCTGTGCCCGCAGACAGGCCCGTCTGATCGGTCACAGCCTGATAATCGCTGTACATTTTGCTGCCAGCGATATTGGCCGAAGCGGATACCGGAGCGCCCACACAAAACGGGGGCACACAAATACTGCCGCCCACGCCACCGCTGGTTTGCCTGTTCTTCTGGCGGGCTTCACCCTGACGTGAAGCCATGCTCAGATTGCCACTGATATCAGCCTTGATGGCATCCGCCCGCACTTGAGCACCGGCCAACGCAGTGTCCTGGCCGCTTTTGAGCACCAGCAGTCCAGTGTCTAACGTGCTGTTGACCTGGCTGACTTCCCGCCCTTTACCCATGCCCTTGGCCAGTTGTGCGCCAAGGTCGAGGGTGAAACCCGTTTGTTCACCCACATTGAAGCTGACACCCATACTGGTTTTGTCGTTTTTACTTTGGTTGTCCCAGCTTTTCCGGTCTTGGGCGCTTTCCAGGGTGATGTCATGCTCTGCCCGCAACAGGGTGTCTCTAGCCTTGAGGCTGCTGCCAATGACATGAATATCGCCCTGGGTGTCGGGGGCATTGCCTGTTGCCACAATGGCCAGACTGCCGCCACTGTTGAGGGTGGATTGCCTGGCTGTTTCAGCGTTGTACTCACTGCTGCTTTTCTTGTTAGTGGAGCCCAGTTCGGTACCGATTTTTATCAGCGCGCCACCGCTATTGGCTGGCTTACCTTCTGACACATTCGCGGCACTGGCATCCATATTGCCTGCGGCGTTGTAAGCAGACAGCAACGCCTGCGCGCCCTTGACTGCCTTGAGACGGCTGTCGTCAGCCTGCTGCGAAGCCCGCACGTCGTTACGAATGCTGGTGACCGTATCGACCACCATGCCACCCACTACCCGCCCCACGCCCATACTCCTGGAGCTGTCTCGAGTGGTCTGGTACGCGGTTTCAGTACCCGCGGCGATGGTGACATTGGAACCGCTCAGGCCCATGTCCTGGGTACTGACCAAGTCACTGGCTATCACCTTCAACTCACGACCCGCAGTCAGGATCACGTCACCGACGCTGGAGCCCAGGGTGCTGCCCTGCAAGGTGCTCTCCTGTGCAGTGCCGTTGTGCTTTTGGCCACTGTTGGAAAGATGCAGGTTGCCGCTAATATCGTCCAACCCAAGGTTGTTCCCGGTCAGCACACCTGTGAGGTCGCGCTTTTTCTCCTTGCGCATCTCGGTTCGCGTAAACGTGTTGATTGCCGCATCAACAGTCAGGTCACGCCCGGCTTGAACAGTAAGGTCATCGGTGCTGACCAGCGCCGAACCCGTGACTTTTACGTCTCGCCTGGCAGCCACATTGACCGTGTCACCCGAGACAATGCTTCCTACAGCTGTCGTGCTGGCTTCACTGACCTGACGCTTGGCCTTGCTCGAGTTCAGGCCACCCCAACTGCTTTTACTTTGACTGTTCTCGTGGCGCACACTGCTGGAATCACTGGCGGCGAGGATCTGAATATTGTTGCCCGCAAGCAGCTTGGCAGCACCTTGCTTTGCATTGACCGCACTGACTTGCAAGAGCAGGTCATCACCCGCCACCAAGGTGCTGTTACCCCCCGAGGTGACCAGACTGCCAACGTTAGTGAGGGTGTCGGTTTCGTTCAGGCGGAAGGATTTTCCGGACGAGCTTTTTTTGCTCTTGCTATAGAAGCTGTAATCCAGTTCCTCTGCGGACTTGAGCTCAAGGCTTGCGCCAGCCACCAGGTATGCTTCACCGCCCGCCTCCACCCGACTGCCAATTACCGCCATATCCTGCCCGGCACTCAGCGTCACATCGCCACCGGCCTTGACCACGCTCGAGACCTGGCTGACGCGATCGTCCCGGGTTTTGACTTTTTTGGTGTTGAGCGCGCTGTGCTGCTCGTTTGCAGCCGAGGCCAGGGTCAGGTCGCCCGATGCGGCCATGGCCAGGTCGCGGGTGGCTGCAATCTGGCTGGCGATAGCGCTGATATCCCGCGCGGCAACAATCTGGAAGTCGCGACCCGCTTCAATGACAGAGCCATATTGGGTGACGCTCTCGCCACGCGACAGTGTGCCGGCAACCTGGCTGTTGCGTTGTTCTGTGGCAATAAGGTTGACGTCACGACCTGCCTTGATGGTGGTGTCTGCGCCGCTTTTGATTACGCTACCAACACTGTGGACGTCGCGGCCCGCGTGCAGAGACAGGTTGTTCGCCGCTTCAATGCGAGCGGCGCTGTCCATGAAGTCGGTGCGTTCGCTGCGATAGCCGTTGCTGCTGTTATGACGGATAACGGTGCGCTCATTGAGTAGATCACCCTTGCTGGCCGTTAGGCTGATATCGCGCCCGGCAAGGATGCCGCCCGCCTTGTTGCTCAGGTTATTGCCCGTCAGCAGGTCGAGGCGGTTGCCGGCGTCGATCAGGCCGCTGTTGATCAGGTGGTTACCTGCGTTGGCTGACAGGTTTTCTGTGGCCCGCAAGGTGCCGACGTTTTTGAGGTCTTGACCTGTGATCAGGTTGACGTTGTTTCCGGCAATCAATGCGCCATTAGGGGCCAGGCGTTTGTTCGCCTGGGCCATGTACAACACCGGAACCAGCACTTGCTGGTTGTTGATCGTGGTGTTTTCCAACCAGACGATATCGTGGGTCAGGGCCACGATCTGTTCGCTTGTCAGGGTGATACCCACCGAGAGGTTGAGCGCCTGCTTGCTGGCGACAGCATTGTCCATCAGGTATTTAAACGTCGCCGCATCGCTGGTTTGGCCGTCGATAAAACGCTGGCCAGTACGGGCGGTGAGGGCTTGCTGAATCAGGCGCTGTTCATAAAAGCCGTCACCCAGGCGCTTCTGGCTTTGGTCCGGCTCGTAACCCAACTTCGCCAGCAGGTAGTCCGAGCCCATAAATTGTTTGAGGTGGGTCAGAGCCGGGTTGGTTTCGATCAGGTATTTGTGCGGGCTGGTTACAACGTTTGTGTCAGGCAAGCCCTGAACACGGTTGATGGTCAGGCCGTCAATCGCTGTTGCAGAACCTGCTGCACCTGAGAGGTCGACCGGTAGGGAGGGAGAGTGAACGGCCGACACAGTGCTGCTGCCCTGCCCGCTCAGGCGAAACAGGCCGTTCTGGCCCTCAGGCAAGCTGAAGCCGGGCAGCTCTACCGGGTTCACTTGTTGCTGGGCCACATCCGCTGGCAATTGGGCGTTGATGTGGATCGGTGTGGAGTAGCCACTTCCCGCGCCCGTGTCGGTTGGCGTACGGCCGGCAGCGACATAACCGTAGTACGGCCGGATCACGCTGTTGTTAAGGCTTTGCCCGGCACTGAGGTTGACGTCGCCCCCGGCTTGGATCACAGCGTCATGGGCCTGCCCGTCGATGTTTTGGGTGCGGGTGGTGTGCGATAGCTTGCCACCGCCCAGCAGGCCAATAAAGTAACTCAGGTCAGACTCAACGGTGGCCGAGGGTGTGGGGCTGTTTTTGGCATTGAAATTGGCAGCCGCCGGGATGGCCGCAAAAATCTGTGTGACATAGTTCCAGTACGTGCGGGTGGTGGTGATCTCCTGCGCTTGCACGCCCAGGTTGTTAAGGGTCTCTGCGGTGGCCGTCACGTTGCCTGTGGCGGCAATGGTGCTGCTGTGGTTATTGAGCGTCCCGGCGTGGATCTGGAGGTCCGCGCCACTGCCCAAGAGCGAAGCCGCTGTGCTTCGGGTAACGTTCAGGCGATCGATTTCATCGATTTGCCACAGGCCGTTTCGCCGCCCTTTACGACGAAAGTCACAACCGGCACCAGGTATCAAGTTGCAATCGAGCTCAGTGATGGTCACCGAGCTTTTTTCCTGGGCCGTGTATTCCAGCACATCCCGCACGTTATTCACGGTCATGGCGCGGATGCTCAGGTTCTGCGCGCTTTCAACCGTGCCGGAGCGGTTGTCCAGCAAATCGGCCTGGTTGTGATCTGTATCTTTGGCGATCAGCACATCGCCCAGGCCATAGACCGTCGCATAGGCATTGGTGAAGGTGGTGGACAGCAGCTGCATGTCACCGCCGCTGAAAATCAGACCATCGCGATTGAGTGCTGTGTCGGCAGTGAGCACAAGGTTCGCGCCAGCCCCCAGTGTGCCGGTGTTGGACACCTCATTGGCAATGAGGTTGAGGTCGGTCGCAGACGTCATCCGCCCGGCGTTGTTCAACTGTCCTGCCACTGTGACCCGGGTACCGTCACCACCGGCCAGGGTGGCGGTTTCGCTGAAGTGCAGTTGCGCGGCGCGCAGATCCAGGGATCCGAGGCTGCTCAGCCGACCACTGGCCGAGTAAGTACCCTCCAGGTTGATACTCAGAGTGCCGTCACTGGCGAGCAAACCGTTGTTGGACCAGTTCCCGCCTGCGCCAACAAAACTGTTGGATGCCAGTAACTGGCCGCCCGCAACTTGATTGAGGCTGTTGACGTTGACTGTCAGGCGCGCGGCCTGAATCACGCTGCTGTTGGTCCAGCTGTCCTGGTTGAGGGTCAGGCCACCTCGACTCTCCAGACTGCCGCCAACGTTGTCGAGGATCGACGGATCAATGGCGAAAGTGCCGCTGCCGGAATGCAGTACCTTGCCACCCGCGTTCTGGAAGCTGCCCGCGAGTAACGTCAACTCAGTATTGGCGCTTTCCAGGGTGCCGTTGCGGTTGTCCAGCAGCCCGCCAATCTGGAACAAGGTATCGCCGCTGGTACCCAGCGTACGCAACTGCCCCGTCCGGTTATCCACGCTGGCGGCGCTGACACTCAGGGTTCCTGTGCTTTCGATAAGGCCTTTATGGTTATTCAGGGCGTTGCTCAGATCGAGGCTGACGTGCTCTGCTGCCACACGCCCACCTGTTTCGCCGCTGTTGTCGAAGGCGTTGCCGGTTATTGTCAGCAGACGCTTGACGTAGAGATTGCCGTCGCGATTGTCAAAAGCGTCGGTGGTCACGAGGGCATCGCCCACTTGCGCTGAGATTTTCCCGCCGACGTTATCGATACTGCCCGCGATCAGATTCAGACGCAGGCCCTGGATGATCCCTGCCACACCGTTGCGCAGTACACCGACTACGCGAGCATTGAGGGCTTGCTTGAGGCTGCCAAGCTCACCACCACGGTTATCCAGGTTGGCGGCCTTGATCGCCAAATCACCGTTTTGGGCAATCAGTTTGCCACCCTGATTGTCGATATTTTCAGTAATGTCCAGTTCTAAGCCGGTCTTGCCTTGCACCTTGCCCTTGGCGTTGTCCAGGCGGCTAGCGGTAAGTTTGAGCTCGCCGTCCTGGCTGTAGATCAGGCCGTCATTGCTGTTTTGCACCAGGCCACTGACGCTAATGTCCAACTTGCCATCTGCCGCGACTGTGCCGCGATTGCGGTTGTCCAGGCCAGCGGTCATCAGGCTCAGCACGCTTCTGCTGACCAGCTCACCGCCCTGGTTGTCGATCTGCGCCGCCCGCTGGATCAATAGCGGGCCACCGCTGGACAGCTTGCCGCGGGTGTTGGTCAAGGTGCCAGGCAGGTCGAGGGTTGTGGCGGCGGCACCTTTGATACTGCCAGCACTGTTGTCGAGATCACGTGCACTCAGATACAGAGCCGCACCACTGTCAATCACCCCGCCCTCGGCGTTGTTCAGCCAACCACTGATATCAAGGGTTTGGGCGCCAGCACTGGTTATATTGCCCTGACCGCTGTTGTCCAGGTTGGCCGCTGTGACGGTCAGGTTTTTTTGGCTGACCAGAATACCTGTACCGCTATTGAGAAGGCTGGAGCTGAGATGGGCATCAAGGTTGCCGTAAAGGCTGGACAGTTTGCCGCTGTTGCGATTGTCGAGCGTTGTACCGGTGGCATTCAAGCCCTGCCAGCCGGAGATCAGCCCGCCCTGATTGAGCAGGTTGTCACCATTGATGACCAACAGGTTGTTGCTGATCAGCTTGCCGCCCGTATTATCAAGGTTGCGGACACTCAGGCTAAGGGTTTGCGTAGTGGAAATCTCGCCGCCACGGTTGTTCAGGTCACGCAGGTGCTTGAGGGTCAAAGGGCCTGCTGTGGTGATCAGGCCGCCCATATTGTTGAGATCGCCTGTGGCAGTACCCAAGTCGAGCGTGATGGCCTTGCCCTGCAGCGAACCCTTTTCGTTGTTCAACCCACCACTGCTGATAGCAAGTTGGCCTGCGCTGGAAATGCTGCCCTGGTGGTTGGACAACTCAGTCGCAGAGAGGCTTAACCCGCCGTCACTGCTGATCAGGCCCAAGGTGTTTGCCACGCCGGCACTAAGCTCAAGACGGCTGTGTTTTTCGCTGGTAAGCCTACCGCCCGTGTTGTCCAGGCGAAAACCCGTCAACGACAAACCAGCCTGGCTCGACACTTCGCCTTTACGGTTATCGATATCGGCCACATCAAGCGTCAGCCCTTGAGCGCCGCCGACCAGGCCTTTATGACGGTTGTCCAGGATATTACTGCTCAGTTGGACGGCACCTTGGCCGATCAGTTGACCTTGCTGGTTGTTTAGATCCTGCACTTGAACCTTGAGGTTCTGCTTGCCGGAAATCCGGCCGCTGCTGTTATCGAGGCGGGTTGCAGTTACGCTTGCGTTGCCGTCGGATATCACTACGCCACTGCGGTTCTGCAATGTGCCATCAACGGCCAGGCGCATCTCACCCTGACTGCTGAGCATGCCGGTGCGGTTGTCCAGGCTGCCGATCCGGGCGTCGATGCTGCTGGCTGAAACCAGACCTTGGCTGTTAAGTAACCGATCAGTTTTGAGGTCGAGACTGGCGCTACTCAGAATCCGCCCTTTGTTCTGGTTATCCAGAGTGTCTGCACGGATGCTGGCGGCCTGTTTGGCGCTCAGCGTGCCCCCCTGATTGCTCAGGATTTGGGCGCTAGCTGTCAGGTGACGACTGGCAATGATGCTGGCGTGTGTGTTCGCAAGCGTTTTTGCGGCGATGTACACATCGCCATGACTGTTGCGGGAATGGTCGGCATTGACCCCGGCCTCGATAATGCCGTGATTGGTCAACTGCGCGCCGCTGGAGAGCTTGATGCTGTCACGTGCGATAAGGTTTTTACGGCTGCTCAGGTCGCCTTGAGCCTGCATATCCAGTGTGCTGCCAGCATAGATCGCCTCTTGGGCATCGAGACTTCCAGCCTTGCCTGTGATCGCACTGCTGGCCGTGACTTGAGCCATACGCAAATGCCCATTGGCATCGAGCTGTATATCCCCGCCACTGGCCGCCAGCGTGCCGTCCAGCTTGACCCCGACACCGGCCTCGGTACCCACCAGCCTGATGGCGCCCGCATACATTCCGCCCAAGGCGCTGGAGTCAATTGCCAACTGCGGCTTGGCGCTGCCGTCATCCGCGCGCGCAGTGGCGTGCAGGGTCCGGGCATTGACGTCGTTGCGACCGGCAATCACCGTCAAGTGACGCGCATTGATCTGGGCGTTGATCTTCGCCGAGCGGGTGATGATGTCGAAGCGATCGATATTACTGGCGTTCAAACCCTGACCGTCAATGGTCACCGTACCGCCATCAACCTGATAACGATCCAGACGACCATTATCAAACAGGGGTTTGCCCGTGCTAAGCGTGACACTGGGAGTATTGATAAAACCGCAGCCATTACAGGTAATACCGTAGGGGTTGGCCACGATCACCTTGGCCGACTGCCCCGCCACTTCGGTATAACCGCGCAACTGGCTGGGACTGCCGCCGTTGACTTCGTTGAGGATGATATGGGCGGCGTTGCCCTGCAGGTTCGGGTTGCCGAGGATGATGCCGCCCAGTTGGGTCGACTGGGTACGGTCAATGCCGTTGTTGAGGATCAGGCCATTGGCACCGACGTTGTAGTCATTAAACTGGTTATGCGACAGACCGCTGCCATTGGGTGCAGCAATATTGACGATCGGAACACCATTACCCGCCGCTCCCAGGCTGGTGCCTGGCCCGCTGACAACGATGCCTTCGGCCTGCACCAGCAGTGGTTGCCAGAACAGCGCATTGGCCAAAATAAAGGCCAGGCCACGTTTAGGCATGCCCAAGAAAGATTCCCGGGCATGCAGTGCTGCTGAAGACTGGCGGGCCAAGAAGGCTGAATGCCGATCATCCCTGTCGGTTTCTGGGGATAACAAACCCAGCTTGGCCAGGCTGCCCGGTACAACCGGAAATAAAGACCTCATCCCGAGATAACATCCAAACATGCTTACTCCATCCGTGATTCGCCAAACTTGATGAGTGAGGCAAAGTCTTTTCAACGAGACAATTCGCAGGCAAAAGCCTTGGCGCGTCTCCGGGTGGGGTAAGTCTTGGATATGTTTGAATGAAAAGAGTTAGGACGCTTCCGATATCAATAGCGAAACGTCTCTTCAGAGCAGCTGACTGTCACTGCCATAAATTTGATCTGTCGTAGCACGCCCTAGGGTTTGAGCCAGATATGCGCCGCAATAAATGCGAAACATATCTGGCCCTACTCTGCTTCAGATCACTGCAGTGATATTGCGTAAACCCGCAGATCAGAAACGATAGGTGATCGAAGTACCAAAACCGCTCGCGCTGTTTTTGTAGGTAGAGCTGTACGCGCCCTTGGAAGCCGAGCTGTCGTTGACCTTGGTACTGTCTTCCCACAGGTAGGAGTACGCCAGGTCGATCGTCATGTTACTCACCGGCGTCCAGCCAGCGCCGAAGCTGATGGCGGTACGGTCACCGGTGGGGATACGCGGCGAACGGTTGCTGTTGTTGGTCGGCGACTCATCGACTGACAAGCCCGTGCGCAACACCCATTGCGGATTCAACTGATACGCGACGCCAATGGCGTGGGCCCAGGTGTCGTGCCAGTTCTGCTCCTCGGTAATGGTGCTCAACGAGCCGCCAAGACGCGGGCTGACATCACTGTTCTGAGCGGTAATGTCCTTGAGGCGGCTCCAGCGGGTCCAGGTGCTCCCCGCATACAGGGTCCAGTCATCATTGAGCTGGTGAGTGACCGAGAAGTCCACGGACTCCGGCGTGTCCAGGTCCAGCTTGGCATCGTAGCTCTGGCCGCTCAGGCCCAGCAGGCTGAAGGTACCGCCAGTGACCTTGGTAGTGCCCTTGAGGTTGTAACTGACCTTGGAGTGATACGTCAGGCCCACACGGGTGCTGTCAGTGGCCTGTACCAGGATGCCGGCGTTGAAACCGATGGCCGTGTCATCGCCGCTGATCTTCACCTTGCCGTCGTTACTGCCCGGGGTAAGGGCATTTGGCACTTGTGAAGTCAGTTCACCGTCAATGCGGTTGATGGTCGGACCAAACCCGATCGACACCTTGTCATTGAAGGCATAGCTGACCGTAGGCTGGAACGTCATGACTTGAATCTTGCTTTTATTGGCGAAGTAGCGGCCGGCGAAACCACTGCCATAGTCCGTAATCAAACCAAACGGCACATAGAAACCGACACCGAAAGCCCAGTGTTCATCAATCGGCTTGACGTAATAACCCATTGGCACCGCAGTCAACGGCACCATATCGCCGTCTTCCTTGCCGCCAAAGGTACTGCGGGTATGGCTGATATCGGTTTTCGCCACAAGCAAGGCAGCACCTGCACTCACCTGCTCCTGTTTCAGGCGCGCCATGCCCGCAGGGTTGCCGTATACGGTACTGGCATCATCGGCAGAGGACGAGCGGCCGGCGAAGCCAGTGCCCATGCCGCTGATACTTTGTTCATTGATTGCAAGACCGCTGGCAAGTAGCTGAGACGACGCAAGTGCAACGGCAAGACCGAGGGTGGTCTTGAAGAATAGTTTTTTCATTATTAGAGGTCCAGTGATCAACGGGGCGCAAACTACCAATATTCCTGATCCGTTGCCAGAGCCTGTTATATAGAAATCAATTGCCTTGTAGGACAATACAACAAGAGCGCGCCGTTATTCAGCGGGCGAATACCCGCTGATGGGCAGAGCTGATCAACTGATTGATTTCGCTAACATATTAAAGCGCTAAAGATCATTAAACATGATGCACTAAACATGAAATCGCAATCTGCTGTCCGGGAGCTGATGGCGCCGGACTTGAGTGAAGTGGGTCGCTGGCGGGGCAAGTGCGCTTTTCTTGAAAGAGCTGCGAACTTTAAATAAACCCATATTCAACGTCTCAATCAAACAGGCCAGGGAATAGCAAACGGTTGGGCATTTAATAGATCAATACGCTGTGTCGGGCGCACATCATTTTCAGCCCGCGGCTTCAGAAGAGCGATTCAGCATCCCCGAATAAAACGCCAGAAACGAAAAAAGGACCCGAAGGTCCTTTGTTCTGCCCTTGCGAATCCGATTGAATTCACTGGGCCATGTTTGGAGCGGGAAACGAGACTCGAACTCGCGACCCCGACCTTGGCAAGGTCGTGCTCTACCAACTGAGCTATTCCCGCTTGGTGATGCGCATTCTATAGAAATCTAATAACGCGTCAAGCCTTTGTTTTAAAAAGTTTTATTTATTTTACCGAGGTGGTCTTCAGATGCGGCCAGGCAGCCCGCAAATACTGGAGCATCGACCACAGGGTCAGACCGGCAGCTACCAACAGCAACCCGTACCCTACCAATACCCAGAAGCTGAAGTCCGACGGATTGGCCAGCAGTATGACCAGAGCGAGCATTTGCGCTGCGGTTTTCCATTT
The DNA here is from genome assembly GCF_009600545.1 of Pseudomonas sp. FSL R10-1339. Classification (NCBI taxonomy): domain Bacteria; kingdom Pseudomonadati; phylum Pseudomonadota; class Gammaproteobacteria; order Pseudomonadales; family Pseudomonadaceae; genus Pseudomonas; species Pseudomonas sp. FSL R10-1339. Next base: position 48,821 of record NZ_WIVQ01000017.1, read on the forward strand.
GCCCATGTTCGAGACCGCAACCTGGGCCCGTGCCCCCAGCTCCGCCATCCACTCGCGCAACGCGGAGATGACGATCTCACGGCCAATAATCACCGCCGCCGGCAAGGTCAGCCACACGTTGTGATGCTCTTGCACCAGCAACACCAAAGCCACAGCCACCATCAACTTGTCGGCCACCGGATCCAGAAAGGCACCAAAAGGCGTGCTCTGCTCCAGCCGGCGGGCCAGGTAGCCGTCAAGCCAGTCGGTCGCCGCCGCAAAGGCAAAGACTGAGCTGGCGGCTGCATAACTCCAGCTGTAAGGCAGGTAAAACAACAAAATGAAGAAAGGAATAAGTAGAACGCGTAGTACGGTGATCAAATTAGGGATATTCATCGGCACAACTGGCTACGAGGTGAGGTGGCATTCTACTCGCTGTGCAGGTTTGCATAAATCAACTCAGCGAGCTTTTTACTGATCCCGGGTGCTTTGGCGATCTCCTCGATGCTTGCACGAGATAGCTCCTGTAAGCCACCAAAATGTTTCAATAAATCTCGGCGGCGGGTCGGCCCTACCCCTGCAATGCCTTCCAGCGTTGAGGTTCGACGGGTTTTTCCGCGTCGCGCCCGGTGCCCGGTAATTGCAAAGCGGTGGGCCTCGTCACGGATTTGCTGGATCAGATGCAAGGCCGGCGAGTCACCCTTGAGGGTGAATTCATGGGCCGCATCATTCAGGTAAAGCGTTTCAAAACCGGCCTTGCGCGTCGTACCTTTGGCCACGCCAAGCAAAATCAGGTCGGGTACTGCCAATTCATTCAGCACATCACGGGCCATCGACATCTGCCCCTTGCCACCGTCGACCAGAAGAATGTCCGGCAGTTTGCCCTCTCCCTCCTTGAGTCGACTGAAGCGCCGCATCAGTGCCTGGTGCATGGCCGCATAGTCGTCGCCAGGCGTGACACCTTCAATGTTAAAGCGCCGGTAGTCGGACTTGATCGGCCCCTCGGGGCCAAACACCACGCAGGACGCCACAGTGGCCTCGCCGCTGGAGTGGCTGATGTCATAGCACTCCAGGCGCTGCGGAATCTCATCGAGTTTCAATACCTGGGCCAAGGCTTCAAAACGCGCCGCCACATGCAGGCGATTGGTCAGGCGGGCCATCAGCGCTTGCTCGGCGTTGGTGACCGCCAACTGCTGCCAGCGCGCCCGGGTGCCACGCACACGATAGCTGATCGCCAGCTCTCGGCCACGCAGCTCGGCGATTGCATCGATAATCGCCCCGAAGCTCTCATGCTCCACGTTGACGATCAACTCGCTGGGCAGGTCGCGCTCGGGGCTGCTGATGTAGTACTGGCCAAGAAAGGCCGCCATGACTTCGGCGACATCTTCCTCAATACCTACCTGAGGGAAAAAATTCTTGCTGCCCAGCACACGCCCGCCGCGCACGTTGATCAGGTGCACACAGGCGCCGCCCGGGTTGACGAAAGCGGCAATCACGTCCACGTCGCCGTTACCGCCCTCCATGCTTTGCTGGTCCTGAACCCGGCGCAGCAAGGAAATCTGGTCACGCACCTCAGCGGCACGCTCGAAGTCCAGCGTGCTGGCAGCCTGTTCCATGGCTGCGTTCAACTCATCGGTCAGGGCACTGCTACGCCCTTCAAGGAACATGATCGAATGGCGTACGTCCTCGGCATATTCCTGCGGGTCAACCAGGCCGACACAAGGCGCCTTGCAACGCTTGATCTGGTACTGCAAGCAAGGTCGCGTTCTGTTTTTGAAGTAGCTGTCGTCGCACTGACGCACCAGAAAAGTCTTCTGCAGGATACTCAGACTTTCACGGATGGCGCCGGCGCTGGGGTAAGGCCCGAAATACTTGCCTTTCAGTTTTTTGGCACCGCGGTGAATACTCAGCCGCGGGTATTGACCATCCGACAAAAACACATAGGGATAGGACTTGTCGTCGCGCAACAGGATGTTGTACGGCGGACGCCACTCTTTGATAAGCGTCTGCTCAAGCAACAGCGCTTCGGTTTCGTTGGCGGTAATAGTGGTTTCAATTTGCGCAATACGCGCAACCAGTGCAGCCGTCTTGGGCGCCAGGCCGGTTTTGCGAAAATAGCTGGCCAGGCGTTTTTTCAGGTGCTTGGCCTTGCCCACATAGAGAAGCCGCGCATCGCTGTCGAACATGCGATACACGCCGGGTCGACCACTGCAGGTCGAAAGAAATGCACTTGCATCAAACACGTCTGTCATCTCTAACCAGCATCAACCATGCCGTGACGAACGGCCAGCAAGGCCAGCTCAACATCGCTCTTGACCGAGAGCTTCTCGTAAATACGGTAGCGATAGGTGTTTACCGTCTTGGGCGACAAACAAAGCTTGTCAGAAATAACCTGAACCTTCTGACAGCCAACAATCATCAGGGTGATCTGGATTTCGCGCTCGGACAAGGCATCGAAGGGAGAGTCGCTGGCAGGCTGAAAAGATTTGAGCGCCAGTTGCTGTGCCACTTGCGGACTGATATAGCGCTGGCCTGCGAACACCTGGCGAATTGCCTGAACCATTTCAGCCAGACCGGCACCTTTGGTCATGTAACCCGCCGCGCCTGCTTGCAGCAAGCGCGTAGGAAAAGGGTCTTCTTCACACACGGTCACAGCGACAACCTTGATATCCGGGTGGCTGCGCATCATCTTGCGAGTAGCCTCAAGACCACCAATGCCAGGCATTTTGACATCCATCAGGACCACATCCGGCTTCAATTCACGAGCCTTGAGCAACGACTCTTCGCCGGACTCGGCCTGACCGACCACCTGCAGACCTTCGATATCGGCCAGCATTCGTGTGATCCCTGTACGCACAAGATCGTGGTCATCGACCACTAGAACCCGAATCAAGTCGACACCTCGCAAATTGGTCTTGGTTGATTGCCGACACCTTAGCAAAAACTAAAGCACCAACCTATCGACTTGCGTCAACTATCCCTGCCAAAGCATTAAATCCTTTTAAACATTCATTCCTTGACGGGATCTACCTCCTTAGGATCACGGCGTTCCTTTGCCGCTTGAGGTGCCGATAATTCTGCCAGGGTAGTGGTGAGGCGGCGAATGGCGTCCTGATCCTCCTTGTGCAGCACCCTGTAACTGATCAGCACCTTCTCTTCAAGGTGACTCAAATTATCGAGCAGGGTCGGGGTTGGACTGCCGGTCAACACGTAAAGCACGTCAACACCCCGGGCAGCAACGCGCGACAAGTAATCTGCCTTGGGTGCGCGGTCACCATTTTCATATTTGCCCTGGGCATTAGCCTCGACACCACCGATTTCGCCAAAAGTTTTTTGCGACAAACCTAGCCGCTCTCGCTCCTGCCGCAAGCGCAAACCAATTCCACTCATTTGGATGTAGGATCCCACTTTAAACACCCACAAGGATGGTATAATCGATAAATATTAAACAACTTTGAACGGTTTTGAACTATGACCGGAATTCGTACCGCTGCACAAGCCAAGGCATGGCTGGAACACCAGGGAAAGTCCGTTCAAGAGTTCGCTCGGGAACATGGCATAGACCCGGCTACCACTTATCAAGTGCTCGCCGGGCGCAAAAAGGGGAAACGTGGTGAAGCCCACAAGGTAGCGGTTCTTCTGGGCATGAAGGACGGGATCATTCCGTCCCAGGGCACGCATCTGACAGAAGCTAAGGATGATGAGTTAGCTTGAGTATGCGCCTAATCGGGCGACAGGCCCGATTTAGTGTTTATACTGGCTCAGGGGCCCGATTACAGGGCTCTGCGCCCTGCCCCGGCATTGCACACGTACAGGTCAATAGTGATCGTGGGAGTTCCAGATAGTATTTTCTTATTGAATCTGCCCGTTCGCCTCGCGTAAGCTGCAAACCATCAATCGGAGACCACCCATGTTGCATCACGCCACCACCGCCATCTGCATGACCACACGCCAATCGCGTCTGGCTGCTGCTGTGTGCGCGAACAACATGCACTCCACAGCACGATTTTATTTTGGGTATTGGTTTAGCCACTGGCGCGCCTGATACCCACACGGCGCCCACTACTTAGGGGTCGCCTGACAGAGAATTCTCACCCCCGGTCGGCTTCCCGACCGGGGGTTTTGTTTTTTTGGCCCCTGACATTTTCTTGAATTGAGGATTTACCCCATGAACTACGCCACTTATTACCGTTTCGACCTTTGCACTGCATGGCGATTTATCAGCCACCGTTCGGGACAGCCTGCCGCCTCCGAACGGACCCACATTGGTGGCACGCACGTACTTACAGCCAGTCTGGCCAATTGTCGAACACCCCACTAGGGCTGAGCGCGCGGGACAACCCGCCGCCTGCCCAGGAAGCCCGAACCATGAACGCATCCGTATCCGCCCTGCCAACCGTACACGCTGTATCTGCCCCGGTGACGACCCGTCGCCTGCCCACGGCAGCACAACTCAAACAGCAACTGCCCCTCAGCGATGCCCTGCGCGTCCAGATCAGCAGCCAGCGCCAGGCCATTCGCGCCATCCTTGACGGTGAAGATTCCCGTTTACTGGTGGTGGTCGGCCCTTGCTCCATCCACGATCCCGTCGCCGCCCTGGAATACGCCAGCAACCTGGCTGCCCTCGCCCATGATGTGCGCGACGACATGCTGCTGGTAATGCGTGCTTACATTGAAAAACCGCGCACCACCGTGGGCTGGAAAGGCCTGGCCTACGACCCGCACCTGGACGGCAGCGATGACATGGCCCACGGCCTGACCCTTTCGCGCGAATTGATGCTGGAGATGCTGCGCATGGGCCTGCCGGTCGCCACCGAGCTGTTGCAACCCATCGCCGCCGGCTACTTCGACGACTTGCTGGGCTGGGTAGCTATTGGCGCCCGCACCACGGAATCGCAAATCCACCGCGAAATGGCCAGCGGGCTTGATTTGCCGGTGGGCTTCAAGAACGGCACCGACGGCGGCGTGGCCATTGCCTGCGACGCCATGCGTTCCGCCGCCCACAGCCATCGTCACTTCGGCGTCGACAGCCAGGGCCACCCGGCAATCGTCGAGACCCGTGGCAATCCCGACACCCATCTGGTGTTGCGCGGCGGCCACAGCGGTCCCAACTACGACCGCGCCAGCGTCGCCAAGGCGCGTGCAGGGCTTGAGAAGTCCGCCATCCCGGCCCGCATGATGGTCGATTGCAGCCACGCCAACAGTGGCAAAGACCCGCTGCGCCAGCCGCAAGTCTTCAATGATGTGCTTGAACAACGTCTTGCCGGCGATCACTCGCTGATCGGCATGATGCTCGAAAGCCATCTGTTCGAAGGCTGCCAGTCCCTGGGTGCAAACATGCGCTACGGGGTCTCGGTGACCGATGGCTGCCTGGGCTGGGACGCGACCGAGCAACTGCTGCGTAACGCCGCACATCAGTTGCAAACACAGCGCCACACCGCCAAGGCCATCGCCTGACAGACGCGTTCGGCAAACCACAGCGCAACCAGGGACAATGCCTACGGTTGCGCGAAGCCGGTATCGACTAAGGTGTTTTTATGGTTCAAAAACACCTGGAAAATAGCCCATGGACGACTCAGCCAATACCAAGTATCCGATATTACTGGTACACGGCCTCTTCGGTTTCGGCCGCATAGGCCCATTCAACTACTTCAAAGGCATCAAGCAAGCGCTCGGCGGATCGGGCGCCCGGGTTTTCGTACCGATCATCTCGGCCGCCAACAACAACGAGACCCGGGGCGAGCAGCTGCTTGAATACATACGCGGGGTTTGCTCGCGCACCGGGGCAACACGGGTCAACCTGATCGGCCACAGCCAGGGTGCCCTGACAGCCCGCTATGCGGCAGCCGTGGCCCCCCTTCTGATCGCCTCCGTCACCTCCGTCAGCGGACCGAATCATGGCTCCGAAGCAGCAGACCGCTTGCGCCAGGCCTTCGTGCCCGGATCGCTCCCCGAAACCGTCGCCGCCGCCCTGACCACCTCGTTTTCCAGTTTCCTGTCCGCGATCACCGGCCACCGGCAATTACCGCAACACGCCCTTGAAGCCCTCAACGCGCTGACCACCGAAGGCGTTGCCGCCTTCAACCTGAAATACCCCCAGGGCCTGCCCGCCACATGGGGCGGCATGGGCCCCGAGCAGGTCAATGACGTTCTTTATTACTCATGGAGCGGCATCATCAAGGGCTCACGGTTGTCGGAGTCGCTAAATCTGCTCGACCCTCTACACAATGCCTGCCGCATCTTTGGCAGTTTCTTCACCCGCGAGAGCAAACAGAACGACGGGCTGGTCGGACGTTTCAGCTCGCATCTGGGCCATGTGATCGGTTCGGACTATGCAATGGATCACCTGGACACCATCAATCACCTGGCCAGAATGAACCGCACACGCATTGACCCTGTCGCCCATTACCTCGATCACGCCAGACGACTAAAGGCAGCGGGAGCATAAGCCCACCGGCAAACCCGCAACGAAATATAGCAAAGCGCACTTTTTGCCGAGAAAAACCCTACTGAATCCGGTAGGCTCGGCACTTTCTTGAAAGGAGTACACCCTCATGGCCAAAGCCACTGCCCGTCATATCCTGGTTGCCACCGAAGACAAGTGCAACGAACTGAAAGCCCAAATCGAAGGCGGCGCTGATTTCGCCGAAGTTGCCAAGGCCAATTCTTCTTGCCCATCCAGCCGTCAGGGCGGCGATCTGGGCTCTTTCGGCCCGGGCCAAATGGTTAAAGAATTCGACACTGTCGTGTTCAGCGCGCCAATCAACGTGGTGCAAGGCCCGGTTAAAACCCAGTTTGGCTACCACCTGCTGGAAGTCACCAGCCGCCAGGACTGATCCTCTGCGCGCTGCGTGAAGACGGCCCGCCTTTTGGCGGGTCGTTTCGTTTGGGCAACGGCAAATCCCCGTGCTACGTTTCCTCATTCACGAATCCGTCGTGACTCATCCGAGGAATTGATCATGAGCCTTACAGGTAAAACTGCATTGGTTACCGGCTCCACCAGCGGCATCGGCCTGGGTATCGCATTGAGCCTGGCCAAGGCCGGAGCCAACCTGATCCTCAACGGTTTTGGCGATCCGGCCAAAGTGATTGCCGAAGTCGAACAGTTCGGCGTCAGGGTAGGTCACCACCCCGCAGATGTCAGCGACCCGGCGCAGATCGCCGACATGATCGATTATGCCGAGCGCGAATTCGGCGGGGTCGACATCCTGGTCAACAATGCAGGCATTCAGCATGTAGCCAGCGTCGAAGAGTTCCCGGTAGAGCGCTGGGATTCGATCATCGCCATCAACCTGTCCAGCGTGTTCCACAGCACCCGCCTCACCCTGCCCGGCATGCGCAAGCGCGGCTGGGGGCGCATCGTCAATATTGCCTCGGTTCATGGCCTGGTGGGCTCGGTCGGCAAGGCCGCCTATGTCGCCGCCAAGCACGGGGTAATCGGCCTGAGCAAAGTGGTGGGCCTGGAAACCGCCACCAGCAATATCACCTGCAACGCCATTTGCCCGGGCTGGGTGCTGACGCCGCTGGTGCAAAAACAGATTGATCAGCGCATCAGCCAGGGCATTGACCCCTATCAGGCGCAGCACGACCTGTTGGCCGAAAAACAACCTTCGCTGGAATTCGTCACCCCGCCGCAACTGGGCGAGCTGGTGCTGTTTTTATGCAGTGAGGCTGGCAGTCAGGTACGGGGCGCGGCATGGAATGTCGATGGTGGCTGGCTGGCGCAATAAGATCGCGCATTGCTGCACGCCCAATATGCAAAAATGCACAGCAACCCTGCACTTATCAGGGTTGTAATGGGCAAATTTGCACTGTTAGCATCGGTTATCGTTCACCCGTGAACCCCCTTAAAAATAATATAAAGCAGGGAGTTAGTGATGACTGCTCAGGTTTCCTCCTCACCGACACCGGATATCGCGCAGCTGCAAGGCACCGTTCTGGCCGAGGTCCGCAACCATATTGGCCACCTGACCCTGAACCGCCCAGGCGGACTCAATGCCATCAATCTTGAAATGGTCCGCAGCCTCCAGCAGCAACTCGATGCCTGGGTCGAAGACCCGCAAGTCAAGGCCGTGGTACTGCGTGGCGCGGGCGAAAAAGCCTTCTGCGCGGGCGGAGATATACGCTCGCTGTACGACAGCTATCAAAACAACGACACCCTGCATACCCTGTTCTTTGATGAGGAATATGCCCTCGACCTGACCCTGCACCGCTACCCCAAACCCGTTGTGGCCTTGATGGACGGCTTCGTTCTCGGCGGCGGCATGGGCCTGGTGCAAGGCGCGGATCTGCGCCTGGTTACCGAGCGCAGCAAATTGGCGATGCCGGAAGTGGGCATCGGTTATTTTCCTGACGTTGGCGGTAGCTACTTCCTGACTCGAACGCCAGGTCAGCTAGGCACTTACCTGGGCGTCAGCGGGGTCCAAATCCGCGCTGCCGATGCCTTGTACTGCGGGCTTGCTGACGGCTATCTGGAAAGCACCGCACTGCCTGAACTGGACAAGGGTCTCGACAGCCTCAACTGGCAAAAATCCCCTATCGATGACCTGACCGCGCTGGTAGCCCGATTCGCCGTAACCGTATTGCCCGACCCACCGCTGGCCAGGTTGCGCCCGCTGATTGACAGCGTTTTCGCCCAGGTCGACATGCCACGGATTATCGCCCATCTGCGCGCTGTCATAGCCCCGGAAACCCGCGACTGGGCCAATGAAACCGCCGACCTGTTGCAAACCCGCTCGCCGCTGGCGATGGCCGTGACCCTTGAAATGCTGCGCCGTGGCCGAGCGCTGCCCCTTGAGCAATGCTTCGCCCTGGAACTGCACCTGGATCGCCAGTGGTTTGATCGCGGCGACCTGATGGAAGGCGTGCGTGCATTGATTATCGACAAGGACAAGAAACCGCAGTGGAACCCGCCCAGCCTGAATGCACTGGATCCAGCCCATGTCGCCAGTTTCTTCACCGCATTCAACGCCAAGGGAGCCTGAGCCATGCAAGACATCGAACTGAGCGAAGAACAAGTGATGATCCGCGACATGGCTCGCGACTTTGCCCGGCGTGAAATCGCCCCCCATGCCCAGGCCTGGGAAAAAGCCGGCTGGATCGACGACGCGCTGGTGGCCAAGCTTGGCGAACTGGGGTTGCTGGGCATGGTGGTGCCGGAGGAATGGGGTGGCACTTATGTCGATTACGTCGCCTACGCCCTGGCCGTGGAAGAAATCTCCGGAGGTGATGCCGCGACCGGCGCCCTGATGAGCATCCACAATTCGGTGGGCTGCGGGCCGATACTGAAATACGGCAGCGAGGCACAAAAACAGACCTGGCTGGCGGAGCTGGCCAGCGGCCAGACCATCGCCTGCTTCTGTCTGACCGAACCCCAGGCCGGCTCCGAAGCCCATAACCTGCGCACCCGCGCCGAGTTGCGTGACGGTCAATGGGTGATTACCGGTGCCAAGCAGTTTGTCAGCAATGGCAAGCGCGCCAAACTGGCCATTGTCTTTGCGGTAACCGACCCTGATCTGGGCAAAAAAGGCATTTCGGCGTTTTTGGTACCCACCGCCACCCCCGGTTTTATTGTCGACCGCACCGAACACAAAATGGGCATCCGCGCCTCGGACACCTGCGCGGTAACCCTCAACAGCTGCAGCGTGCCTGAAGCCAATATGCTCGGCGAGCGCGGCAAGGGGCTGGCCATTGCCCTGGCCAACCTGGAAGGCGGGCGAATCGGCATTGGCGCCCAGGCATTGGGCATCGCCCGTGCGGCCTTCGAGGCAGCACTGGGTTACGCCCGTGACCGGGTGCAATTTGACAAGGCGATCATTGAGCACCAGAGCGTGGCCAATATGCTCGCCGACATGCAGACCCGCATCAATGCGGCACGCCTGCTGATCCTGCATGCGGCGCGCCTGCGCAGCGCGGGCAAGCCCTGTCTGTCAGAAGCTTCGCAAGCCAAACTGTTTGCTTCGGAAATGGCCGAGTATGTGTGTTCCAAAGCCATCCAGATCCACGGTGGCTATGGCTACCTTGAAGACTATCCGGTGGAGCGCTACTACCGCGATGCGCGGATTACCCAGATTTATGAAGGGTCGAGCGAGATTCAGCGCATGGTGATTGCGCGGGAGTTGAAGAATTACCTGCTTTAGAAACTGGCTCAAAACCAGTGGGAGCGGGCTTGCTCGCGATGCAGGCGGCTCGGTGCTTCTCACACACCGAGTTGAGGCTATCGCGAGCAAGCCCGCTCCCACATAGAGGCATGTGCAGTTATTGGTTCTTGAACTGCGCCTCGCGTTTTTCAACAAACGCCGCCATCCCTTCCTTCTGGTCCTGTGTGGCGAACAAGGCGTGGAATACCCGACGCTCGAAACGCACACCTTCAGCCAGGTTCACCTCAAAGGCACGGTTGACGCATTCCTTGGTCTGCATCAGCACCGGCAGGGACTTTTTGGCAATGGTGGCCGCTACCTTCAGCGCTTCGTCGAGCAATTCATCCACCGGCACCACACGGGCCACCAACCCCGAACGTTCCGCCTCTTCTGCGCCTATCAGGCGCCCGCTCAGGCACATTTCCATGGCCTTGGCCTTGCCCACCGCACGGGTCAGGCGCTGTGTGCCGCCCATGCCCGGCAACACCCCCAGGTTGATTTCAGGCTGGCCGAATTTGGCGTTGTCCCCGGCCAGAATAAAGTCACACATCATTGCCAGTTCACAACCACCACCCAGGGCAAAACCCGCGACTGCAGCAATAATCGGCTTGCGCCTGGCCGCCACACGGTCGCTGTCGGAAAACAGGTCATCAAGATAAATTTGCGGGTAGCTCAGGTCGGCCATCTCCTTGATGTCCGCACCGGCAGCAAAGGATTTCTTCGAGCCGGTGATAACGATACAGCCAATCCCGTTATCGGCTTCCAGCCTGTCCAGCGCGTGGTTTACTTCGCGGATCAATTGCGCATTCAGAGCATTCAGCGCCTGGGGCCGGTTCAGGGTAATCAGGCCCACTTGCCCATGGATGTCCAACAGAATGGTTTCGTAGCTCATCGCTAATGTCCTCGATTCAAAGATTGCGCGAAATGACCATGCGCTGAATATCACTGGTGCCTTCATAGATCTGGCACACCCGCACATCGCGGTAGATCCGTTCCAGCGGGAAGTCGCTCAAATAGCCATAACCGCCCAGGGTTTGCAACGCCTTGGAGCACACGCGCTCGGCCATTTCCGATGCAAACAGCTTGGCTTGCGAGGCCTCGACCAGCGCCGATTGCCCACTGTCACGCAGTGCCGCAGCGTAATGGACCATCTGCCGGGCGACGGCGATTTCCGTCGACATATCGGCCAGGCGAAACGCCACCGCCTGATGCTCCACCAGGGGCTGGCCAAAGGTCACGCGTTCGCGGGCATAGTCGCGGGCCGCTTCAAAGGCTGCACGGGCCATGCCTACGGCTTGTGCGGCAATACCGATGCGCCCGCCTTCCAGGTTGCCCAGGGCAATCTTGTAGCCTTGCCCCTCTTCGCCCAGGCGGTTGGCCACCGGTATCTTCAGGTCAGTAAACAGAATCTGGCAGGTGTCCGATGCATGCTGCCCCAGTTTGTCTTCAACCCGGGCCACGCTGTAACCCGGAGTATCCGTGGGTACGATAAACGCGGTAATGCCACGCTTGCCCGCCGCCGGGTCCGTCACCGCAAACACGATCACCACTCCGGCGTTTTGCCCTGAGGTAATGAACTGCTTGCAGCCATTGAGAATGTAATGATCGCCTTCGCGGCGGGCTCGGGTTTTCAGGTCACTGGCATCGGAGCCGGCCTGCGGCTCGGTGAGGGCAAACGCGCCGAGCATTTCACCGCTGGCCAGGGGGATCAGAAATTGCTGTTTTTGCGCCTCGCTGCCGTATTTGAGAATCGGCACGCAACCCACCGAGTTATGCACGCTCATGATCGTGGAGCAAGAGCCGTCACCGGCGGCGACTTCTTCAAGGGCCATGGCATAGGCCTGATAACCCGTGTCACAACCGCCCCACTCCTCGGGCACCAACATGCCGAAAAACCCTAATTGAGCCATCTCGGCAATTGCCTCACGAGGGAAGCGATGCTGCTTGTCCCACTCGGCGGCAAAGGGCTTCAGGCGCTCTTGGGCAAACTCTCGGGCTGCTTCGCGTATTTGTAATTGTTCGGGTGTAGGCAGCATACAAAATCCTTAATACAGACATTCCACGGCAATGGCCGTGGCTTCACCGCCGCCGATGCAGATGGCGGCAACACCGCGTGTAGCCTTTTGCTGGCGCAATGCCGAGAGCAAAGTCACCAGTATTCGCGCACCCGAAGCCCCAATCGGATGCCCCAGGGCACAGGCGCCGCCGTAGATATTGACCTTGCTGTGGGGGATATCCAGCTCGGTCATGGTTACCAGGCTGACCACAGCGAACGCTTCGTTGATTTCAAACAGATCGACCTGGTTCAGATCCCAGCCAGTGCTGCTCATCAGGCGCTTGATTGCCCCCACCGGTGCAGTCGGAAACAACCCCGGCTCATCGGCAAAGGCGGCGTGGCCGTGGATAACCGCCAACGGCTTGAGGCCACGTCTTTGCGCTTCGCTGCGACGCATCAGTACCAGCGCCGCCGCACCATCGGAAATCGAGCTGGAGTTGGCCGCCGTAACCGTACCGCCCTCGCGGAACGCCGGTTTCAGGGTTGGAATTTTTGCCAGATTGGCCTTGGGCGGCTGCTCGTCATCACTGATCAGGCGCTGCTCTTTACCCACGGTCACCTGCACCGGGACGATCTCGCTGCTAAAACTGCCGTCCTTGATGGCCTGCTGCGCACGGGTCAGGGAGGCCACGGCAAAGGCATCCTGAGCTTCACGGGTAAAACCGTGATTCTGGGCGCAGTCTTCGGCAAAAGTCCCCATCAGACGGCCACGGTCATAGGCGTCTTCCAGGCCGTCAAGGAACATGTGATCCAGCACCCGGCCATGGCCCATGCGGTAACCGCTGCGGGCGCGATCAAGCAGGTACGGCGCATTGGACATGCTCTCCATGCCCCCTGCCACCACCACATCGGCACTGCCGGCCAGCAGCCTGTCATGCCCAAGAATGGCCGCTTCCATGCCCGAGCCGCACATCTTGTTCAGTGTGGTGCAACGGGTACCCTTGTCCAGCCCGGCCCCCAGGGCGGCCTGACGGGCAGGTGCCTGGCCGATCCCTGCCGACAGCACACAGCCAAACAACACTTCTTGCACACCATCGACAGCAACATCCGCGCGTTCAACCGCTGCACGGATCGCCGCAGCGCCCAGTTGCGGCGCGGTCAGGCCCTTGAAGTCCCCCTGAAAGCCGCCCATGGGCGTACGCGCAGCACTTACGATTACAACCGGATCATTGCTGATTGTCATATCTCACCTCTTATTTCGCGGCCATGCGCAAGGCACCGTCGAGTCGGATCACCTCACCATTGAGCATGCTGTTTTCAATAATGTGACGCACCAGCGAGGCGTACTCGTCAGGCTTGCCCAAGCGTGGTGGAAATGGCACACCGGCGGCCAGCGATGCACGCACTTCAGGCGTCATGCCAGCCATCATCGGGGTTTCAAAAATACCCGGGGCGATGGTCATTACCCGAATGCCGAAGCGTGCCAGTTCACGGGCTGCAGGCAAGGTCAGGCTGGCAATCGCGCCCTTGGATGCTGCATAAGCTGCCTGACCGATCTGACCGTCGAATGCCGCGACCGAAGCCGTGTTGATGATCACCCCGCGCTCGCCCTCGGCATCGGCAGTGGTTTCGGCAATCGCCGCTGCAGCCAGACGCAACATGTTGAAGCTGCCAATCAGGTTGACGTTGATCACCTGGCTGAATGAGTCCAGCCCATGGGGGCCGTTTTTACCGAGGATCTTTTCACCGCGCACAATGCCGGCACAGTTGACCAGCCCGTTGACCGCGCCAAAGGCGGCCACTGTAGCGGCCACGGCCGCCTGGGCGGCATCTGCCTGGCTGATGTCCGCCACAGCGCTGCGCGCCTGCTCGCCCAACGCCAGGGCCTGGGCGGCCACTGCTTCGGCGTTCAGGTCCACCAGCATCACTTTGGCACCTGCCTTGACCAGCATGTGCGCCGTGGCGGCACCCAGCCCCGATGCACCACCGGTGACGATAAAAACCTTGTTTTCGATTTGCATGATGATTCCTGAAAGTTAGACGCTGGCGCTTGCGGCCAGCTCAGCCTTGGCGATTTCCTGATTGCGCAAAATAAAGCGCTGCAACTTGCCGCTGGGTGTCTTCGGCAATTCGCTGACAAATTCGATTTCACGGGGGTAAGCGTGGGCAGCCAGCCGTTGACGCACGTGCAGGCGCAGGGTTTCAGCCAGTTGTGCATCCCCCAGATACTGAGGGTTCAACACCACAAAGGCTTTGACCAGCTCGGTGCGCTCACGGTCCGGCTTGCCCACCACGGCGGCCTCTACCACCGCCGGGTGTTCGATCAGGGCGCTTTCCACATCAAAAGGCCCGACGCGGTAACCGGACGTGGTAATCACGTCGTCGCTGCGCCCGACAAAACTGATGCTGCCGTCCGGGTTCAGCTCCACGGTATCGCCACTCAGGTAATAGTTGCCGACAAAAGCCTTGGTCTTGAAGCCTTCGTAGCCACCAAACCAGCACATCGGCGACTGGCTGCGATCAACCGCCAGAATCCCCGGCTGGCCAACGGGCAGCTCCTGATGATTGTCATCGAGCACCACGATGCGGTGGCCCGGCGAGGCAAAACCGGCGGCGCCCATATGCACCGGATGATCGAGCCCGTGATGGTTGCACAGCACCATGCCGACTTCGGTCTGGCCATAGTGGTCGTGGATGGTGACGTTGAGTTCATCGGCAAACCAGCGGATGACTTCGGGGTTGAGCGGCTCCCCGGCACTGCTGACCACGCGCAACTGGCCCTTGATCTTGCTGGCGAAGGCGTCACCGGCCGCAATCAACAGGCGATAGGCGGTGGGCGAACCGGTCAGGTTGGTAATACCGTATTTCCTGATGACCCGGCAGGTACTTTCGACCGTGAACGGGCCGTCGTACAGGGTGATCGGGTGGCCCATCGACAGTGGCCCGGTGATGCCGAAATAAATGCCATAGGCCCAGCCCGGATCTGCCAGGTTCCAGAACGAATCCTCGGGGCGCAGCCCCACTGCATCACGGGTGTAGCTCTGGAATGCAACGATGGCCTTGAGCGGTACCAGCAGCGGCTTGGCCGGGCCGGTAGTGCCCGAGGTAAACATCAGCAGAAACGGATCTTCACCGCTCAGCATCACCGGCTCACAGGTAGCCGGGTAGTTGTCCAGCTCTGCCCAGAAACTGAAGTCGCCACGTACCAGACCCTGCCCCTTGGCTCCCGCCACCGTGACAATGGCCGGGCAATCATTGACCTCGTCGAGTTTGACGCGGTTGACCGCATCGGTGACCACCAGGGCTGCCCCCGAACTGTTGAGGCGATGTTCGATGGCCTTGGGCCCGAATGCAGTGAACAGGGGCTGGTAGATGGCACCAATACGCCAGGCGGCGAATGCGACGATCAACAACTCGACATTGCGTGGCAGCAAACCTGCCACCTTGTCGCCCTGCTTGACACCCTGGGCGAGGAGAAAATTGGCAAAGCGCGCGGCCTGCTCCTGCAACTGAGTGAAGGTATAAGTCGCGCTGCTGGCATCGCGCCCCTCCCAGAACAACGCAATGCGGCCCGGCAAGGCATGACGGTCGCAGCACTCGACACAGGCATTGATCGCTGCCAGATGGCCATCCAGCGCACCGGCTACCGTGCGTTGGTAGTCAAAATCAGTCATCGAACTCAGATAGTCGCGCATCAGCAGAATCCCTCGGTCTTTATTTTTAGGATGGGAACCGTGAAAAATCCTGCTGATAATCGCTCTGCGAAGGCTCTGCAACAATGGTCAAAACACTCAAGCTGGGTGACTGCTTTGGCCAATGGCTACGAGCTTCTTGCGCTGATGAGAACCGCATGGCATTCAGCCAGTCACTTATCTATATTTGAGCCTCATAAGGAGATGCCCGTGACTACTGACAACCGCCAAAACAGAATCGACAACATCGAATTCAACGTCCATGACATCGCGCGCAGCAAAGTCTTTTATGGCGCCGTGTTCGGCTGGACCTTCACCGACTTTGGCCCCACCTACAGCGAATTCAGCGATGGGCGCCTGAGCGGCGGCTTCACCACTGGCGAACCTGTACGCCCCGGTGGCCCGCTGATCATTCTGTACGCCGACGACCTGGCCCAGGCTCAGCAAGCCATCAGCGCTGCCGGAGGTCGCATCAGCCGACCTGAATTCAAGTTTCCCGGCGGCAGCCGCTTCCACTTCACCGACCTGGATGGCTACGAACTGGCCGTGTGGTCGCAGGCATAATTAATCACTCCCCTTCGACACAACCCTCCCCCTCCCCCGGCAATGACGTGTTGCATTACCGGGGTCTGCCGCTGCGCCGCAATTGCGCCTATGTAATAAAACCTGCACAACCTTGCGATCCATCCTAATTGCCCTCGCTACACCGCAGCCCTAGCTTTGCCACGGCCACCTTCAATCACATTGAATGTGGGTCTGCACTGACGAACAGCCGTGCTTGGCGGTTAAAAATAATTGACCAAAGGGTAGCTTCAAAGCTACATTTCAAATGCTAGAGATAAGACACTACCTCAGCGAAACAGGTAACGACCCTTACCAGCAGTGGCTGGACCACTTAAAGGATCGCACGGCCAAGGCACGCATCACCGTGCGGGTCAACCGGCTTTCAGCGGGCGCTTTTGGTGATTGCAAAGCCCTGTGCCAGGGCGTATGGGAATTGCGTATAGATCACGGACCAGGCTATCGGCTGTATTACGCTCGGGACGGCAAAAAACTGGTGTTGCTGCTGCTGGGTGGCGACAAGCGCCAGCAACAGGCCGATATCGAAAAAGCCGTGCGCTGCTGGAACGAGTATCAGAAGAGGAAGCCATGAACAAAACCAAGAATCACGACGAATCCGTTATCGAGATGATCCGCCAGGATCCCGAATTTGCCATTGAATACCTGCGTATCGCCATTGATGAGCTCGATGAAGAAGGTGGCCAGGCCAGCTTTCTGACCGCGTTGCGCCATGTTGTCGAAGCACGGGGCGGCATGGCACAAATAGCCGAAAAGGCCGGGCTTTCCCGCGAAAGCCTGTACCGCGCCCTTTCGCCCAAGGGCAACCCGACACTGAGCACCATGCGTCAGGTCGTCCATGCCACCGGAATGACGTTTGCCTCACTGACCTGAGCCCATGAAAAAGCCCCGCAGGCGTTACACCGACGGGGCTTTTACCTGCAACCCTGCGGTTTACCTCCCCATCGCCCGCGCCGCATCAGCGGTGTACTGGTCAGGGGTGAACTTGCCTTCGTTGAGGATCGGGCCTTTCTTGGCTTCGTTGGTCATGCCGTAGCCGGTGTACTGCCCCGAGTTCAAGTCCATGAAGAACTGTGAACCGGCCTGCCAGCCACTCATGTCCGGGTGGTAGTAGTAGTTGATCATGGCGTGTTTCCACAACTGGCCACGCGCGTCGTAGTTGTCCGCCAGCACCGAGTTCCAGGTGTCCTCGTCGAGGAACAGTACACGCTTGCCGTATACGTGGCGGTAGCCTTCCTTGAGGTCGGCTTCAACCACCCACACCCGGCGCAGCTCATAACGCATCAAGTCCGGATTGGGGTGATTGGGCGTCAGCATGTCAGCGTATTTCACCGTACCTGCGTTGGGCTTGTAGGCGTTGGCCGGAATGTAGATTTCGCGCTTGCCCAGCAGCTTCCAGTTGTAGCGCTCCGGCGAGCCGTTATACAAACGGTCTTCGTCCACGGTCATGGTGCCATTGGTACCGATCATCGGCTGGTCGTAGCCGTAGCCCGGCAACAGTCGCACACGACGGGTCGAAGGGCTGTAGCTCCAGGCCTGGCGCGGGTCGGTGGCGAAGTTGTAGGGTTCGTGGGAGATGCTCAGCGTGCCGTTGTCACGGGTCGGCTTGAGGGTCATGTTGTTGCTCATGGCCTGGAGCTTGTTTTCAGTCCTGGGTTCTACCGTAGGCGAGTTGGCCATGGCCAGGTTGCGGGCATAGGCACGGCCCCAGCCAATGCTGCCGTTGGGCAGCACGGAGGCCAGGTCACTGGTTTTTTCTTCGGTCCAGGCACGGGCCGGCAGCTGGTGGTTCCATAGCGCTTCCATGCCGTTTTTAGGAATCGGGAACGGCACTTGTCCCAGCCCTTCAAAGCCCATGCCATCATTGACCAGCTTGGCGTTCAAGGCATTGTTCATGACCCGCTGGCACACGTAATCCGGGTAGCGGTAGTCACGGTGACCGGTGTAGATGTTCATCTTGTAGGTGGTCGGATAACGCTTGAGCAGCGCCTTCTGGCCTTCGGTCAGTTTGTCTTCGTACTGGGCCATGTTCTGCGCGGTAATCACCAGAATCGGCTTCTCCGCAGCGTAGGGGTCAACCGGCTGGTCGCCGGAAAACTTCACATGGTTCCAACCCGGCACTTCGCCCAGGTACTTGCCGGTATACGCAGGGATGGTGCCCGCGGCGTTACCCGCCTGCTCTGCCCCTACACAGGTCAGCTCCTTGCCCAGTTTGGCCGCTTCTGCGGGCGATACCTGGGCAGATGCCGTGCCGATGGCGACCACGTTGACGGCCATGGCGGCTGCGAGCATTACGCCTGTTCTTGTTATTTTCATGTATTGCCTCCTACGCGAATAAGGCTTGCTGGGGGTGTGCATCCATTCTTCGCCAATCAGCGGCGAGCACATCGTCCACAGAGACTACTCAGGCCGTTACCAGCAGTTCCTTGAGCACACTTTTTAGCGTCTTGCCCGAGGCATTGCGGGCAAAGGGTGTGTGCTGCACATGGATCTGCGCCGGCACCTTGTAGCTGGCCAGGCGCTGGGCGATAAAACTGCGCACGGCTTCGCTGCCTGGGGTTGCATCCGGCTCGCCCCGTACCACCAGAAACACCACTTCACCCAGCACATCATCAGGTACGGCAAATGCTGCCGCTTCAATCACCCCGGGCATTTCACAGGCACAGGACTCAACTTCGGCAGCAGCTATTTTCTCGCCGCCGCGATTGATCAGATCCTTGGCGCGATCCGTGATGTAGAGGAAGCCTTCGTCATCCAGCAAGCCGATATCGCCGGTGTCCAGCCAGCCATCGCACAGGGTCCGCGCACTGGCTTCGGGCAGGTTCCAGTATTCGCTCATCAGGGTTGGCGAGCGCATCCAGATCAGCCCGCTGACCCCGGCCGGCACCGGGCGATCCGGGCTGTCACCGATACGCACATCGACAATCGGCAAGGGCCACCCGGCCGATGCCGGTTTGTAGACGAACTGGTCACCACCATGGGCCGCACAGATGCCATTGCTTTCGGTCAGGCCATAGCCGCTGCCACCGATTGCTTCGGGCTTGCGCCGGGTCAGGTTGTCCAGCAGGCTGCTGGAGGGTGCCGCACCGCCCAGGCCCAGCCCGAACAGGCTCGCAGTGTCGGGGCTGCCAAAACGTGGCGAAGCCAGCAGTTGCTGCATCATCACCGGCGCACCGTTGAACTGGGTGCATTGCTCGTCACGTATCAGGTCGAGGGCTTTTTCCACGTCCCACTTGTACATCAGCAGCAAGCGCCGCCCACTGCGCAAGGCCAGCAGAAACTGGGCATGCAGGCCACTGACATGGAACAGCGGCACCGCCATCAGGGTGGCGGGAGCATAGCCGCTATTGATTACCACACTGATGCGTTCCGGCGAACTGACCGCACAGAATGCCCCCTGGAACTCCAGGGCGACCAGCGCCTGGCAGACTGCGCCATGGGTCGACAACACGCCCTTGGCCAGGCTGGTGGTGCCCGAGGTGTAGAGGATCATCGCCGGATCACTGGCACTGACCGACTGTACCGGCACGCTCAGCGCCGGGGCTGCCAGCAGGTCCTCCAGCCGATGGCAATGCTCCTCCAGCGGCACGCCTGCGCGCAGCCCCGCCACCACGGTCGCCAGCCCCTGCTGGCGCAGGTCATTGGCGAGCAACTGCAAGCGTGGCTCGTCGCACAGCAACAGGGATGCGCCGCTGTCCTGCAGACCGTGGAACAGTTCGTCACGCAGGCCCCAGCTGTTGAGCGGTACACACACCGCACCGCAACGCTGGATGGCGGCAAACGCCACCAGCCAGGCGGGCTGATTGCGCATGGCAATGGCCACGCGATCACCCTTGCGCAAGCCAAAGGTCTCGACCAGTTGCCCCGCCAGGCGATCCACCTGATCGAAAAAATGGCTGAATGTCAGGCGCTGCTGCTCCCACACCAGAAATTCACGGTCACCGTGGATGCGCCCGCTATCAATCGCGGCCCAGACGCTGGCGGCGGTATGACGAAAAAATTTCGGCCCGCCATCGGCGGGTGTCTGTACTTCAAAAGGCGAGCCGGCACCAATCAGTTGCTGCCAGGCGCTCTGCCATTGTTCAAGTTTCATCTTGTTATTCTCCTGACTCGAACAGCCCGCTACAGGCTCAAGCGTGCGCCAGCTCCAGGGCTCCATAGCGCTCGCAGTGATAATCGGCATCCCCCAGGCAGGCCTGGGCCACCCGAATACGCTTGAGAAACAGGCCCACATCCAGCTCGTCGGTGACGCCGATGCCGCCGTGCATCTGCACCGCCTCGTTGACCACCTTGATCGCCGTCTGCCCGGCCTTCCACTTGGCCAGGCTGGCCAAGTGGAAGGCCGGGCAGACGGCGATCAAGGTGGTCAACGAGGCGGTGCAGATG
>NZ_WIVQ01000180.1:0-3027 GCF_009600545.1 Pseudomonas sp. FSL R10-1339
GATCGAGGCTCTTAATTGCCTATTTTTGATGATCCAAACACACCTGTATGCTTCTTCCCGAAGGTGTCTGTAAGGATTCTGCAAGATATTTTAAATACGTTTTAAAAACTCTCGCAAAAAATACATAAGAAGTCTGTTGCTTATTTTTTAGTGGCATATAGAATCGCCAAAAAAATCGCGCAAGCATCATTTTGGGGTGTCATATGTCCAAGGCAGTAAGCAGCATCGCATCGGAAGTAAATGAATTACTTCGTAAAAATGGAAATGAGTTCATGACTCTAAAGTGGGCTCAGTTTTACAAAATATGCGACAGAGAACGTCTCGCCGATGTGGTTATGGAAAACATCGCAAAACAGCTCAAAAAAAATGACCTGCATATCATCTACGGCAACAACGTCATTGTCGTTCGTGACTTTTGCTGGAGCCCTGTAGACATCTGATCCGCATACCAGCTGATGCGCTTGTGCGTAGGTCGCGATATTCCTAGGTCAAGGGCCGCGACCCCGGCTCGTCGTGACGCGCTTCACCGTCGCGGCGAACGGAGTCCCGGGCGCAGCGGACCCTTGACCTGTCACCGACGAAATCACCCTTTGGCAATTCCCTGGGCCCGAATGGGCCCGGGGGATGCCACCCGGCGAGGGTGCTCTTGCTGTGAGGGGTGTTGTTACACCCCCACTTTACCGAAGACTTCTTCGGTTTTTTGCCATCGGAGTGGAGTCGGAAAGTTCGCCCGTTATGTTCCTCGTCGTGATGCCAGCATTGGGTGTCACCACTGAGGAGTTGGGCGTGAAGATTTCAATCGAGCTGGACCGCAAGGATGTTTTAGCTTTGGTCACTGTTTTTCTGCTGATGCTCCCGGATTCCGGGGCTTTGCGCGGATTTGAGGCGGGCGGATCTCTGCTTTACTTGATAAACCTCTCTCTGTTGAGCAGTTTGAAAAATTACTTTTGAGCTATAAAAGAGAATACTGATTATGTTCGACTTTCTAAAGAAAACACCCGCTTTAACAGAACCACTAAAAGTTTCTGATGAAAAACTCCTCTTTAATGCCATGTTAAACGCTACCGCGATGGTGATTTTTAATCATTCAGGCGAAATACTTGAAGTGAGTCAGAAGTTTGCTGACTTTATGGGGTACAGTAAACAGGAACTTCTGGGCCAGCATCACCGCATTTTGTTTGAGACTGCCTATACATCGAGGCCCGAGTATACAACCTTCTGGCGAAATCTCCTTGAGGACAAACCGCAGCGAGATACCTTTAAATATATAAAGAAGAATAGAGAAATTATCTTTGTCGGCGCACGTTATGTGCCAATTAAGGATGAACAAGGTAAGGTGTATCGTGTTGTTAAATTGGCTTTTGATGTCACCGCGCAGCATAACGAATCTGCGTCGCAGAATGCTGTTTTTACGGCACTTAACCGCTCACAGGCTGTAATTGAATTCACCCCTGATGGCACAATCACCAATGCTAACCAGAATTTTCTTAATGCTATGGATTGCAAACTGGAACAGATAAAGGGTAAACAGCACAACATTTTCTGTGATGAAAACTTTTATCGTGATAACCCAAACTTCTGGCGCAACTTGGCCAACGGTAACTATCAGACAGGTCGATTTCTAAGAAGAAGTCTGTCTGGCAGGAGCGTCTGGCTTGAAGCAACTTACAACCCCATTCTTGATGGGCAAGGTAAAGTCTATAAAGTGATAAAATTTGCGTCAGATATTTCTGAGCGCGTCAATAATGCCATTAATACAGTGAACCTCGCGGCGCAAACATCCGAAAAGACATCGGCGTTAACAACAATGGCAATGCGAGAGCTGGATAACAGCGTGAATACCAGTGTTCAAATCGCATCACAGGTTGAAAATACTGCACAAGTTGGTCAAGAGCTAAATCTGAAATCAAAGAATATTCAGGAAATAGTAACCACCATACGTTCTATTGCAGATCAGACAAACTTATTGGCACTTAATGCGGCGATTGAAGCTGCAAGAGCCGGAGATTCCGGCAGAGGGTTCGCAGTTGTTGCAGACGAAGTAAGAAAGCTTGCCGCCAGATCGGCTTCCGCAACCTCCGTCATTGCGGAGGTCGTAAAGGAGAACGCGGGGCTCATTGATAAAATTGACACCGGTTTAAAAGAGATAAATGTGATCGCGAAAAAAGGTCATGAATCTATCGAGCATGTCGAAAAAGCTATCGAGAGTGTGAATGTGAGTATCAGTGAACTCGTGTCAATGGTTGAAGCATTGAAACCCTAGGCGGTTGCAGGAGCTGAGTGCAACACGGTTATTGAATTGAAGCCGGAGCATCATGCCGCATAGCCAAGGCTTCCTGCATCACCTCTCCCATGACTTCGATCGGGCATTTGAAATCGAAGCGCTTACGGGGGCGCATATTCAGTTGCAGGGCGATGGCATTCAGTTGCTCCTGGCTGTGTACCGACAAGTCAGTCCCCTTGGGCAGGTACTGGCGGATCAGGCCGTTGATGTTTTCGTTACTGCCGCGCTGCCATGGGCTGTGCGGATCACAAAAATAAATAGCGACCCCGGTCTGCTGGGTGATTTCAGCAGGGGAGCCAGCAGAATTCGGAAAAAATCGTACGCTAAGCCATTCGCGTAGATTTGTGATAATGTGAATACACGTATCACATAGGAGCCTTAAACATGGCCACTTCCATTCGCTTGGCACCCGAAACCGAGCAGCGCCTAGACTTTTTGGCGACAAGCACCGGGCGTACCAAGGCGTATTATCTGCGCGAAATCATCGATCATGGCCTGACTGACCTTGAGGATTACTACCTCGCGGCTGAAGTCCTGGAGCGAGTCCGTAAAAATACAGAGGTCGTTCACTCTGCTGCGGACGTAAGGAAAGACCTTGGCCTGGACGATTGATTACACCGACACGGCCAAAACACAGTTGCGGAAGCTCGACAAGCAGTCAGCGAAGCGCATTCTTGACTTTATGGATGAGCGGGTGTCCAGCAGGGATGATCCGAGAACTACTGGCAAGGCGCTAACAGGCC
>NZ_WIVQ01000181.1:0-2920 GCF_009600545.1 Pseudomonas sp. FSL R10-1339
AGCTAGGCCTGGGCTACCTGACGCTGGACCGGGCCACGCCGACGCTTTCGGCCGGCGAGTTGCAACGCTAGCGGTTGGCCACGCAATTAAGTTCCCTGCTGTTCGGCGTCGTGTACGTACTCGACGAACCCTCGGCGGGCCTGCATCCCTCCGACAGCCAGGCCCTGTACGATGCACTCGACCGGCTGCGCGACGCGGGCAACTCGGTGTTTGTGGTGGAGCACGATCTGGACCTGATGCGCCGCGCGCAATGGCTCGTGGATGTCGGGCCGGATGCCGGGGAGCGTGGCGGCCGCGTGCTCTACAGCGGCGAGCCGGATGGCCTGCGCAAGATTGCCGAATCGCGTACTGCACGTTACCTGTTTGACGAAATTCCCGCACCCGGAAGCCGAGCACGCGAAGCGACCGGCTGGTTGGAGCTGCAGGGCATCCACCGCCATAACCTGCATGGCGTGGATGCGCGCATTCCGCTGGGCATGCTGACAGCCGTTACCGGCATCTCTGGCTCCGGCAAATCCAGCCTCATCGCGCAGGCCCTGCCGGAATTGATGCTGCTGCACCTGGGCCACGAGCCTGAAGACGATGCCGCCGAAAGCGCCACCAGCGAAGGGCCGGCAGTGGTCGAAGCGACCGGCGGCCATCTGGCGGGCGACGTGGACGCCATACAGCGCCTGGTGCAGGTTGACCAGAAGCCGATCGGGCGCACGCCGCGGTCGAACCTGGCTACCTACACGGGTCTGTTCGACCATGTGCGCAAGCTGTTCGCCGCCACGCCCGATGCTCGACGCCGCCGCTATGATGCCGGACGGTTCTCGTTCAACGTCGCCAAGGGGCGCTGCGAGACTTGCGAGGGCGAGGGTTTCGTTAGCGTGGAACTGCTGTTCATGCCCAGCGTGTACGCGCCGTGCCCGACCTGCCATGGCGCGCGCTACAACGAGGCCACGCTGAAGGTGCAGTGGAACGGGCGCAACATCGCCGAGGTGCTGCAGATGACCGTGGACGAGGCCAGCGAATTCTTCGCGGGTGAAGACGCGGTGGCAAGGCCCCTGCAACTGCTGCGCGACATCGGACTGGGCTATCTGCGCCTGGGACAACCAGCCACTGAGCTTTCCGGTGGCGAGGCGCAGCGCATCAAGCTGGCGACCGAGCTTCAGCGCAGCCAGCGCGGCCGAAGCCTGTACGTGCTCGACGAGCCGACCACCGGGCTGCACGCGTCGGATGCCGACCGGCTGCTGGTGCAGTTGCAGCGCCTGGTCGATTCCGGCAATACCGTAGTGATGATCGAGCACGACATGCGTGCGGTGGCCCAAGCCGACTGGATGATTGACGTAGGGCCAGGCGCGGGCGCTGCCGGCGGCAGCATCGTGGTGGCGGGTTCCCCTCAGCAGGTGGCCCGAAAGTCTGGCAGCCGAACCGCTCCGTTCCTTGCACGGGAGTTGGCGCGGGCCGAGTAGCTTAGTTTGCCAAATGTTGCCAGCTTCGCGGGGCATTGATCGTCGCCATACGGTGGTGACGGTCGCTGCCCGAGTCGCGTCATCCTTCCTGAGTCAGAGCAAGATAGGGATTGTTGGGCGGTATTTCGGCGAATACCAAGGACCCATTTTCGAGGAGGTAGCCATGCAGTCGGCGGGACTTCCTCGGGCCCGTGACTTCACAGGTCCAAATGTTCAGGCCATTTGGGTGCTTGCGGTGTAGCTGCAGTTTCTAAAAGCGCTTTTGCACCCACTGCCAATCCGGTTGCTTGTCTTGCCTGACCAGCGCATCCACCTGGGGATGTTCCTGCGCATAGCGCTGGAACACGCCGGGACTGACCAGGTAGGCGGTGTCGCTCACCGTATGCACGAGCGCCTTGGCGTCGTTGATGATGAGTCGCCGCGCGGCGACTCCCTGTTGCAGCCACGTCATGAAATGCTCCCCGGATGGTATCGCGACTGTTGGAGTTGATGCAGGTCCAGGCGCAGGGGTAAGTGGCAAGGGAGACGCTGCGGCTGTGGTTGGGGCAGGGACTTTCTCCACTGGATCTTCACCCTTCCCCATGTCGGCCGTGCCATCCAATCCAACCATCGCCAGCATGTCCTCCATGACGTCAGGCACGGGCGGGGCCGCAGTCGGCAAGGCGGTATCGCTGCGAGGGCATTCCCAAGGGGGAGTCTCCTGACCTTCGGGTGCTGGCTGCCCCACGACCGCGGGCGGTGTGCCTGGTGCACCGCCGTTGATTTCCGCTGGCGTCGTGTCGATCGCCACCGTGCCTGCGAAAAGCGCTGGCCGCTCGCCGGATTCCCAGATCAGCGCGGGCGCGAGGCGCAACAGGGTGAACGAGTAGGACCAGCCGGTCGCACTGGTCACGGTCGCGCGCCAGACCGCCTTGCCGTCTGAGGTAGGCTGGAGCATGCCGTGGTCCTGCAGCACGTTGAAGACGGCGGTGTTGTTCGCAGGAATG
Organism: Pseudomonas sp. FSL R10-1339; assembly: GCF_009600545.1. Taxonomy (NCBI): domain Bacteria; kingdom Pseudomonadati; phylum Pseudomonadota; class Gammaproteobacteria; order Pseudomonadales; family Pseudomonadaceae; genus Pseudomonas; species Pseudomonas sp. FSL R10-1339. Next base: position 2,441 of record NZ_WIVQ01000181.1, read on the forward strand.
CCGTCGATCCCCTGAGACAGCAGGTGCGCGCGCAGCTTGTCCGAGACAGTCTTGCTCACCAGCCACAGCCCATCCTCAGTGAGCCAGCCATCGGAGGCTTCCGGCTGATTCAGCTTCAACTGTTCCTTGAGCAGGAAGCGCAGCCCGTCCAGCAGCTTGCGTTGCAGCGCGTGCCTGGGCGCGGCCATGGCGCGCGCGGGATCGCCGCCCAGTTCCTGTGCCACAGAAGCGCGATCAGCCTGCACGACCAGTTCACCCAGCACGCCGGCGTGCTCGTACTGCCCGGCCAAGACGTAGAGCAATGGTGCCCACAGAGACGGATAGCCGCTGAGCCAGTCTAGGAGCGGACCATCGAGCAATTGGCGGTAGAGCAGCCCTGTTGCGGCGCTGTGCAACCGGTACTCGCGGTCTTCGCGGTAGCGGAAGCGGTACGACTGGTGCAGCGGGCCGTGCCAGGGATGCCACAGCGAGCCGTCTGCC
>NZ_WIVQ01000182.1:0-2908 GCF_009600545.1 Pseudomonas sp. FSL R10-1339
GGCGACAAGTCCAGCATCGAGCTGGCCGACAAGAAACGCCGGGAGCTGGGTTTAGGCCCAGCCGCCGACGAGGTGAAGGCCATTCGGCAGTTGTGGGAGCAGACCGCCAATCGCGCCCTGGAGCGAGCGGGCAGCACCGAACGGATCGACGCCCGAAGCCTCAAGGATCAAGGTATCGACCGTGAGGCGACCACCCACCTCGGGCCAGTGGCCTCCGAGATGGAGCGCCGTGGCCGGATCAGCGATCGAGGCGACGGAAACCGGCAGGTGATGGCCAACAACGAGCAGCGCCAAGGGCTGACTGCGCAGATCATCGACCTGAAAACCGAGCGCGAGCGCCGGGCCAAGGCGCGTCAGGTTGAAGCCCTGCCCGCGGCTGATTTGGTCAAGGCATGGGATGGGCGCAAGGCTGAGTTGTATATGGGCTACCGGCAGCGGGCAGAGCGTCTAGAGTCCCGCGTCGATCAGCAGATACAGGCCATCAGCACCAAACGACGGAACGCCGAAGCCAACCATGCGAAGAAGCGTCCAGTGGAGCCAACCGGGCTGTTGGCCGCGTTCAAGCGCAGCAGCTACGAGAAGCTCATGACTGAATGGCGCGCTACCGCCAAACGCATTAAGGCGTGGAAAGTTGGGCGGGAGAACGACCTGCGTAAGCGGCTTGAGCGTGTGCGGTGCTACCTGACACCGGGCGGCGGTTTTTCTGTGCGAGACGCCGAAAGGACACTCCAGAAGGAGCGTCCTGAGTGGGCGGCGCGGCTACCGCAGGCCCGGGATGAGGTTCAGCGTGAGAAAGAGGCCAAGAAGCAGGAGCTTCTGGCCCAAAAGCGGGAGCGGCAGTCCCTGCAGAAAGGCAGGCCGGGCCGTGGTGGCCACGGCCTCTAGGCCAGATCCAGCGGCATCTGGGTTAGTCGAGCGCGGGCCGCTTCCCATGTCTCACCAGGGCGAGCCTGTTTCGCGATCTCAGCATCTGAAATCTTCCCGGCCTTGCGCTTCGCTGGGGCCTTACCCACCGCCTTGGCGGGCTTCTTCGGTCCAAAACTGAACAACAGATGTGTGACCTTGCGCCCGGTCTTTCGCTGCGCCCACTCCACCTGTAGCGGGCTGTGCTCGTTGATCTGCGTCACGGCTGGATCAAGCACTCGCAACTTGAAGTCCTTGATCGAGGGATACCGGCCTTCCAGTTGAAACCACTCTCGCAGCTGGTCAATTTCTATTTCGCGCTGGCCGATGCTGTCCCATTGCATGAGCAGCTCGTAAAGCCTGATCGCGTGGGTGCTGTCCATCTTGGCCACGTCAGCCAAGGCGTATTTGGTGAACTGTTTGGTGAGTTCCGTCAGGTACGGCAGCATGTCTTTGGTGAACCTGAGTTCTACACGGCCCTCACCCTCCCGGTAGATGATTGTTTGCACCCAGCCGGTAATCATCACACTCGGTCTTTTCCCCTTGCCATTGGGCTCTTGGGTTAACCGGACTTCCCGCCGTTTCAGGCGCAGGGCCGCTTCTTTGAGCTGGTTGTAGGAAGATTCGATAGGGACACCCGCCATCGTCGCTATGTCCTCCGCCGTCACTGAATACATCACTTCATCGGTGACAGGCTCGCTCCTCTTCACCTGGCTAATACAGGCCAGAACGATCCGCTGTTCCTGAACACTGAGGCGATACGCGGCCTCGACCAGGGCATTGCTTTTGTAAACCATTGGGGGTGAGGCCACGTTCGACATTCCTTGTGTATAAGGGGACACTGTATCTGCGTCCCACAATACAACAAATCCGTCCCTTTACAACAACAAATCCGTCCCTTCTTAACAACAAATCCGTCCCTTAATGGCAACAAATCCGTCCCTTTTTAAACTCTACAGGCCACGGATTACGTGGCCTGTAGACGGCCTAAAAGGTTTAAAAGGGAAAAGGAAGAAAAGGGTGGAAACGCAAAAAACGCACCACTACGTGGCCCCGTTGGGGCCGCATTTGTGCCCCTGAAGGGGCGGGGGAGGCGTCTGGGCAATCCCCGTTTTACCAGTCCCCTATCGCCGCCTGAGAGGGCGCAGGAAGCGAGTAATCAGGGTATCGAGGCGGATTCACCCCTTGGGGCCAACCAATGACGACAGCAGCGCCTGAGAGGGCTACAGAGCGGTTTGGCACCAAAGGGGCAGGGTCAGCCCCCTTTCCCGCGTTTCTTTCCAGCGCGATAGCCCAGCAAGGCCGCCACCGTTGCCACCGTCACCCCAGCAAGCACAGCCAGTGGCGTGTAATTCACACGACGAACGCCTCGCCCCGGTTTGGTGGGCTCTGAACCATCAATCACAAACTCATCGGTTTGATTCATTGCTGCGGCTCCTGGGGCATTTTCGCCAGCTCGTACAGCAACGGAGCCAACCGCTTTTTGTCCACGTCACGGGTCACGACCTTGGCCGCCTCGTCGAGCAGCCATTTGCGGATGTTGGGCTGATGCTGGGCCGCATTGAGCAGCAGGCCGCCGAGAATGATCTTTTGCCCGTTCTCGAGCTGACGGCTTTGCTGCCGAAGTCGATTTAGCTTGGCTTCAGCTTCTGCGATTTTTTGCTCTATGGTTTGTGCCATTTTCCGGCCTCACTCAGATATGTCGTGGTACGATAACACGCAGCAAGAGAGCGAAGCGAAAGCAGCAAGTGCGCACTTACGACTCGTACCGAGTCAGCGCGCCCTGCGGGGCAAAAGCAAAAATCAGAATAAGGAGCAAAGGCCATCGCCATCTACCACGCAACCACGAAGCCGATAGCACGCAGCGCGGGACGGTCAGCCGTCGCCGCTGCTGCCTATCGTTCGGGTTCCGAGTTGGTCGATGAACGCACCGGCCTTGTCCATGACTACACCCGGAAAGGGGGTGTAGTTTCGGCCGAAATCATCGCGCCGGATGGCGGCAGTG
>NZ_WIVQ01000183.1:0-2818 GCF_009600545.1 Pseudomonas sp. FSL R10-1339
ACTGCTCACCACCAGCCCGGCCAGAATCGGCAGCATGGGCAGCGAGCAAGGCGTAAAGGCCAGCAGCAGGCCCAGGCCGAAGAACAGCAGCAGGCTCCAGCCCAGGGAGCGCTGCTGCAAGGTGGCCGCCAGCGACTGGTCCTGGGCCTGACCCTGCGCTGCGGCAGACTGCATGCCGCCCAAATCGATGGTCCGGCTTTGTGGCGGATAGCACAGGCCGGCATCGGCGCAGCCTTGCCAGCTGACCTTGACCTGACCGCTGGCACCTGCCGGAATCACTAGCGCAACGTTGTCGCGATACACCTCTGTGGCGCCAAAAAACTCATCGCTGTGTTCCAGCCCTTTAGGCAACTCGGGTGTGTGTGCGGCATCCAGCCCGTCAAACTTGAAGCGCTTTTTATACAGATAGTACTTGTCGGCTATTTTCCACTGCAGGCGGGTTTCACCAGAGGGCAGATCTTCGCTGCTGAACACAAACGCCTTGGCGACCGGAAGGAAGTCCGGCTTTTGTGCAAACGGATCTTCATTGGCATGCGCCTGGCTAAAACCGGCGACCAGCAGCAGGAGAAAGAAAAACAAACGAGACATGCGCCCAACCTTGGAGTGTACGGATACGCCACACCTTGGCGGGCGTTGATTAACCGAGTGTTAATACGCGAGAGGTTCAAGCCGGTTGAGGGCTTAGAGCAAGCAGGCGCGCAGGCGGAATTCGGACAGCAGCGGGTAGTGCTCACGCCACTCATGGGCAATCTCTTTGGCGGTAATGACTTGGGCCGGGCCCAGCTCCGACTCAAGATGATGGAGTTTGTCCTGGATATTATAGGGATTGCTCCCCCGGCCCTTTACCTGGTTGACCAGCCATAACAGGGCATACCCCCCTGTGTAATCGGCTTCGAAACCGCTGACGATATCGTTATGGGTGCCATCGCTGTTCATGCCGGTCAGGGCCAGGCCATATTGCTGGACAGCATTGATGCTGCCGGCCTGGGCTTCCTTGAGTATCCAGTGTTGAATAAGCGCAAAGTTCCGGCGGTTTTCAATGCGGTTCGCAAACCAGTTCATGGCAGGAGGATATCCACCATAGGCTGAGCTGCTGATCAGTTCATAGATGACTTCTTGGGGATCCTCGGCGCTGGCCAGCATTGTTGGGTTTTTATCGTAGAGGGTTGCCAGCAAGTATTGAGCGATGGCATGTCCTGATGCCGCCGAATGCTTTAGCCAGTTCAGATCCCTGGTCAAGGCATACATGTCCAGCAGTGCTTCGGGGGTATGGACTCGCAAGCCGCTTTCGAGCTGTGCGCGTACTTTTGCGTTCCACGCATCGCCGCCCAGACGCAGCATCGCGTCAATATTGCCGTGCTCCGCGGCAGCCTCGTAGAGGGGCATATACTGCGCCTTGAGGGTGATCTGCAGCCTTTCGATCATCTGTGAGGCCTGTGTTACCAGGTGCCAGTGATGCTCTTTCTGGCGACTGATTTGCGTTATCCCTGCAATTTGTCGCCTGAGCGTGGTGATCTGGGACGAGATTTCAGTAGGGCTATGCTCGATGATGCTGGCCAGTGCAAACTGAGCCTCGGCATCGCCCACCGTCGCGGGTAATTGCAAAAACTGCCGGGCATGTTCAAAAGCGCCAAGGTCGTAAAGACGCATGCCTTTTTGATGAAGTGTGGTGTAGGTGGGGAGCCCTTCGAAGAGCCACGAAAACTCATCACTGGGTGCCAGCATGTGAAGTTCCTTCAGGTTGTTGGCGAGGCGATCTCCAGCTTAGGGATGGATTGGAGTGCGAGTGCGTTACATAAATAGGCACTATCCGCACCGCGCACAGTGCCACGAGCCACGGTTTGCCCAGGCATAATCGGGCCTTAATCCCATGACCTTTTAATCGGCTTATTTACGCGGGTATCAGCATGCATGTACTGGTTTGCGAAGACGACGAACTGATTGCCAGCGGCATCAAGGCCGGGCTGACGGCACAGGGGCTGACGGTTGAGCATGTGAGTACCGCCGCCGCAGCACGGGCCATGCTCAAGGCTGCCGAGTTCGACGTCATGGTGCTCGACCTGGGCCTGCCCGATGAAGATGGCCTCAAGCTGCTGCAGCAGTTGCGCCAGCAGGGCCTTGAATTGCCGGTGCTGATCCTGACCGCCCGTGACTCGGTCACCGACCGTGTCGACGGCCTGCAGGCCGGTGCCGATGACTACCTGCTCAAGCCTTTCGACCTGCGTGAACTCGCTGCCCGCCTGCATACCTTGTTGCGCAGGGTGGCCGGGCGCAGCGTCAACCTGATCGAGCACGGCAGCCTGACCTACGACCCCAGCAGCCGCGTGACCCTTCTGGGCGGCCAGCCGGTGGACTTGTCCCGTCGCGAGCAGGCGCTGCTGCAAGCCTTGCTGCACAACCGTGGACGGGTGCTGTCCAGCGAGCAACTCAAGGACAGCATCTATGGTTTTGGCGACGAGCTGGAAAGCAACGCCTTGAACGTGCATATCCATCATCTGCGACGCAAATTGGGTAACGGTATCGTTGAGACCGTGCGTGGCCTGGGCTATCGCCTGGGCCCGGCCGACAGCGCAGAGTCCGAAGCACGATGAGCTTGCGTCTGCGTCTGAGCCTGACCATCGGTTCGGCGTTTGTGCTGGTGTGGGCTCTGGCTGCAGCCTGGATGCTCAGCGACCTGCGTCAGCAGATGATGTTCTCCCTCGACCAGCGCCTGGTGGCCTCGGCTCGCATGGTCGCCGGGTTGCTGGAGCAGCTGCCGCAATTGCCGGTCAAGGGCGAGGGCACCCATTTCAGTGCCGAGCAACTGACCATACCTGGC
>NZ_WIVQ01000184.1:0-2742 GCF_009600545.1 Pseudomonas sp. FSL R10-1339
GCCGTCCACCTCAGCGCACGAGATCAGCGTGCAGCTTGGCGCATGGCAATCCTGACGATAAGGGTGATGGTGTCCACGTATTTTTAAGTGGACACCATCGCCCTTATAGCTGGGATCGGGTAAGGCCCCGGAACAGTCCGAAGCTGAGCTGGATGTCGGCGACGAAGTGGTTCTTGAGCCTGCGGCCAAGGTTAAAAAGATCACCTGGCCAAAGGGCATGCGCGAACAAATCGCTGCTGTGCGCAACACGTTAGGCAATCAAGCAATGACACTAGAGATGCTGGTCGCCCATTTCGCCGCACCCAAGACCACCACACCACTGATCACAGAGGCGCTGGCTGCTTTGGAGGAGCTGGGAATGATCAATGCAGAAGAGGGTAAATACCGGATAGCGGGCTGATTTTAGGTTGCCATGCCAGATTGCCAACCTGTTGCTAGGATCTCGCCAAGGGCGTTTATAGGCGTTTTAGCGGTTTTTTGAGCTTCCCCCTGTGGGTAACCCTAAATTATGCCGATAAACGCACTGTACGCCCTTGTGGCCCCGAATAGCTGTTGTTACTATACGGTTGTCCAGTGTTTTTTTGGACGAAAAAAAGCCGACTCAAATGAGTCAGCTTTTTCCAAAACCATGGTGCGCATCGAACTTTCGACGGAGAGATGTGCACTGTACTTAACGAAACAAGACCGAGGACTCATTTCTGGGCGCAGATTCTACGGGACAGTTTTTGTCACGTAAACGCTTAAAAAGCGTATATCCGAGCCGTGACGGTCATTCTTAGGCTTTTATAGCCTAGCCGTCAATGACCTAAAAAGTGATATTGAGACCTTGGTCATGAAGAGGTTTTATCATGATCCAGTCCAAAAAAGATGTATGTGAAGTACCCGTGTGTTCCTACACCCGCCGTCGTCGGGGGCGCTTGGAATATGTAGCAAGCCACTGCCGTGGCTTGCCTAAGCGCTGACTGAGGAGCTGTAGCCCTGCCTCCCTGCGAGGTAGGGCTTTCGGTTTGACGCATAGCAGCTCCGCACAAGAGCCTAAGATCAGCCATCGAGCTGGTTTTTTCATTGCGCACTGCTAAATCCCCATCCCAGCTAGTCACGATGAGTGCAGAATTTGGTCGTGACCCCTTGTAGGGTTTGGGGTGAATGGGCAACCCCAGTCCAATCTCCCGGTGGTCGTGACGGCACGATAGCGATGCCTATCCGCAGGAGGTTTTCGTAATGCGAAATGCAGGAAAATCGTTTTGATTATCGAGGTGCTGGGGCTAGGTGTTGCCGTCCTCGGTTTTCTAGTTCAGGTGGGCTTGTTGTGTGTCTAGAGTCGCGCATGTCCTAAGTTATGCGACAAATCGTCAGCTCCCAGCCTGGCTGGTGGCAGGCTGGGAGCTGACGATTTGTCGCATAACTTAGGACATGCGCGACTCTAGACACACAACAAGCCCACCTGAACTAGAAAACCGAGGACGGCAACACCTAGCCCCAGCACCTCGATAATCAAAACGATTTTCCTGCATTTCGCATTACGAAAACCTCCTGCGGATAGGCATCGCTATCGTGCCGTCACGACCACCGGGAGATTGGACTGGGGTTGCCCATTCACCCCAAACCCTACAAGGGGTCACGACCAAATTCTGCACTCATCGTGACTAGCTGGGATGGGGATTTAGCAGTGCGCAATGAAAAAACCAGCTCGATGGCTGATCTTAGGCTCTTGTGCGGAGCTGCTATGCGTCAAACCGAAAGCCCTACCTCGCAGGGAGGCAGGGCTACAGCTCCTCAGTCAGCGCTTAGGCAAGCCACGGCAGTGGCTTGCTACATATTCCAAGCGCCCCCGACGACGGCGGGTGTAGGAACACACGGGTACTTCACATACATCTTTTTTGGACTGGATCATGATAAAACCTCTTCATGACCAAGGTCTCAATATCACTTTTTAGGTCATTGACGGCTAGGCTATAAAAGCCTAAGAATGACCGTCACGGCTCGGATATACGCTTTTTAAGCGTTTACGTGACAAAAACTGTCCCGTAGAATCTGCGCCCAGAAATGAGTCCTCGGTCTTGTTTCGTTAAGTACAGTGCACATCTCTCCGTCGAAAGTTCGATGCGCACCATGGTTTTGGAAAAAGCTGACTCATTTGAGTCGGCTTTTTTTCGTCCAAAAAAACACTGGACAACCGTATAGTAACAACAGCTATTCGGGGCCACAAGGGCGTACAGTGCGTTTATCGGCATAATTTAGGGTTACCCACAGGGGGAAGCTCAAAAAACCGCTAAAACGCCTATAAACGCCCTTGGCGAGATCCTAGCAACAGGTTGGCAATCTGGCATGGCAACCTAAAATCAGCCCGCTATCCGGTATTTACCCTCTTCTGCATTGATCATTCCCAGCTCCTCCAAAGCAGCCAGCGCCTCTGTGATCAGTGGTGTGGTGGTCTTGGGTGCGGCGAAATGGGCGACCAGCATCTCTAGTGTCATTGCTTGATTGCCTAACGTGTTGCGCACAGCAGCGATTTGTTCGCGCATGCCCTTTGGCCAGGTGATCTTTTTAACCTTGGCCGCAGGCTCAAGAACCACTTCGTCGCCGACATCCAGCTCAGCTTCGGACTGTTCCGGGGCCTTACCCGATCCCAGCTATAAGGGCGATGGTGTCCACTTAAAAATACGTGGACACCATCACCCTTATCGTCAGGATTGCCATGCGCCAAGCTGCACGCTGATCTCGTGCGCTGAGGTGGACGGC
>NZ_WIVQ01000185.1:0-2697 GCF_009600545.1 Pseudomonas sp. FSL R10-1339
TTGCTGAGCAGCGCCAGCTCGCTGTTGATCTCGTCGAAGCGTGGGGCGAGCACCTGCTGCAGGTGATCGCCCCACGCTTCGACGAGATCAACAGCGAGCTGGCGCTGCTCAGCAAGTTCCGTGACCGGCCAGCGGGCAAATTGCGCATCACCGCAGGGGAGCATGCGGCGATTGCGGTGCTGCAGCCGGTGCTGGCGCGGCTGCTGCCCGACCACCCGGACTTGAGCATCGAGATTATCGTCGACTACGGCCTGACCGATATCGTCGCCGAGGGCTTCGATGCTGGCGTGCGCCTGGGCGAACAGGTGGCCAAGGACATGATTGCCATGCGCATCGGGCCCGATATGCGCATGGCGGTGATCGGCTCCCCCGCTTACTTCAGCCACTACCCCAAGCCGGTGATCCCGGCCGATCTCATGGCGCACAACTGCATCACCCTGCGCATGCCTACCCACGGCGGCCTGTTTATGTGGGAATTCGAAAAATACGGCCAGGCACTCAACGTGCGGATCGAAGGCCAACTGGTGTTCAACAACATTGCCATGCGCCTGGAATCAGTCCTGCAGGGGCTGGGCCTGGCCTATATGCCGGAAGACGTGGTACGGCCCTATATCGAGCAGGGCCGCCTGATCCGTGTGCTGGAGGACTGGTGCGAACCCTACTCCGGCTACCACCTCTACTACCCGAGCCGACGCCAGTCCTCCCCGGCCTTCACCCTGCTGCGCGAAGCCTTGCGTTACCCAGGCTGAGGAGGTGCCAGCTCACGGCTTTGCCCGTCCACCCCGCAGCCAGCATGGCAGGGCTCTGAAACTTAACGGCTCTGGTATTGCTCATCCGTCACTTTCTCCATCCAGGTCACGCTCTTACCGTCCACGCTGCCGGTGACGGCCAGATGAGTCATGGCACCGTCCGCTGCGGCGCCGTGCCAGTGTTTGACGCCCGGTGGGCAAACCACCACATCGCCGGGGTGGATTTGCTGCACCGGCTTGCCCCACTCCTGGGTCAGTCCCACGCCGGACACCACCACCAGCCGCTGCCCGGCCGGGTGAGTGTGCCAGGCGGAGCGGGAGCCCGGCGCAAAGGTGACGTAGGCACCCGAAGCGTTGATTTCCTCGCTGGCGGCAAACAGCGGATCGACCCGTACCTGCCCGGTAAAGTAGTCCTCGGGACCCGCTGTCGAGGCCTGGTCGGCGCTGCGGGTGATCTGCTGCGCCCGGGCCTTGTCGTCAACGGCTGACGATCCGGCGGCACCCGCCAGGGGGGCCGCAACACACATGGCAAGTGTCCACAGTGTCCGCTTCATGCAAACCTCCCGGAATCAGAGTGTTCTGGCATAGAAATCAGCCAGCTGGTTAATGGCAGTGTCCACATATTCAGGCACCCAGTAGGTCTGGATATGGGTCGCACCATCGATCTTGAACAGTGTCTTGTCCTGGGTGCCCGTGGCCCTGGCGAACGCCTGCTCGGTCATATACAGGGTGTCGGCCTTGCTGCCGGCAATCATCAGCAACGGTTTGTTGAGCAATTCGAGCTGGTTGGTGGCGTCGAAGCTCATCAGGTCCAGCAGGCTGCTGAAGGTGTATTTGAAGGTCGAGTTGGGGTGGGCGTGGGTTTTGCCGTAATACTCGAAACCTTCGCGATACAGATCAAAGGGCAGCTTGGCGATCTGCTCGTCGGTGAGTTTGACATCGCCGGTGTAGATTACTTCGCCACCTGCCGCTTCCTGGGCACGGGCAGCGGTGGCCTGCTGCAGACGCTCCTGGAGGGTGTCCAGTTGCGAATCCATAAAGCCATTACGGCGTACCAGCCCTGAATTGAACATGCTCACAGTGGCAATCGACTGGAAGCGCTTGTCGCTCTGCCCGGCTTTCAAGGCATAGCCACCGCCGCCGCAGATACCCAGCAAGCCCAGACGTTGGGGGTCAACACCGGGGTAACTGGCAATAAAATCGGCCATGCCGTGGATGTCTTCAACACGGTTGGCAGGCTTGTCCACGTTGCGCGGCTGACCGCCGCTGGCGCCCTGGTAGGCGGCGTCGGCGGTGATGGTGATATAGCCCCTGTCCGCCAGGCGCTGGGCATACAGGCCCGCCACCTGTTCCTTGACCCCGCCGTTGGGGTGCGCGACGACAATGGCGGGGTATTTCTTGCCCGCATCGTAATTGGCGGGGGTGTACACATTGGCGGCGATGTCCAGGCCATTGAGCTTGTAGGTGACCGGGTGGATATTGACTTTGCCTGGCTCGTTGCGAGTGATCGCACCCGCGTAGGTCAGGGTGAACGGGTTGGTCTTGTAGTCCCCCGCCTCCGCGGCGGACATGCCGACCATTGCGGCCATAAACGTGGCTTTAAGCACCGTAAACGTCACAGGAATCTCCCTTTCAAGTTAAAACTTCTGTAGGAAACGGCCACCAGAGGTGTGCGCGTATTCAATACAGAAGTAACTTAGCGCGTAGGAATTCATTGATAAACGCGGCTTTATTGATAGCACTTATACCAATGACGCATAAATCCACCGACTGGTGATTGGCACCCGCCGTCGGCCGCAAGCGGGCGATAGCCGCAGCTCAGCAATTATTCTTGTTTACGGGTGTGACAGAGCGCTCACCCCTACCTACTCTGCTAGGCTCTGTACGTAAACCCAAGAAATACGATTTTCTGTAAAATACACCGCCATTAAAGCCAGGAGGCCAAGAT
>NZ_WIVQ01000186.1:0-2613 GCF_009600545.1 Pseudomonas sp. FSL R10-1339
GGTCCGGGGCAGATCGATAGGAAGATTACTCGCCGAACAAGCGGCTGGAGCGGTTGACTTCAGCCTTGCCGGTATCTTCCAGTAGGGACTTGGCGCCGGAGGTCACATTGCGTGCTGAGTCGGCTTCAGACTGGATCACGTCGGTGCGTGCAGCGCTATCACGCAGCTCGGCATCGATGTAGTCGTTGGTGCGTGCGGCACGGGCTCGCTTCGCTTGTAGTGCTAGGCGGCGCTCTTCCAAATCCATTGCGCGCACCTCGTCTTCGAAGCCTTCTTCACGAGTTTGAACACGCTTATGTTCGAGCTCTTGTGTCTTGCGCTGCTCAAAGGCCTTTTGCTGCGCAGCCTGCTGTGCCACTGCACGTTGCCGCCGATCAGCAGCACTACGCGCCTCGTCGCGTGCCCGTTCGGCTGACGCTTGGCGGATGCGTTCGGCCTCAGAGGCTGCTTCAGCCTGTTTGGTTTGCTGTTCGATTTGGTGCAGGTTGTCGAATTGGTTTGCCAATGTCGGCATGGTGAACAGTGCAAGGACGGAGCCCAGAACAATATGTTTCATGTCCGGCCCCTTAGCTTTTCTTGGGTTCTGGACAGGCCGCATTCGGTTGAATGCGTGTTTCGTTGGAGATCGTCATCACCATTAGGGATATTTCACCAACCTTGAACTCACAAGGACGACCCACCTGGGTGGAAGTGAAGATCTTGCCGCTTTCGGAATAACCGATCAGAACGCCCGGCACTAGGGTGGTGTCATTGACCATCGAGCCCGCCATGGCGCCTGCAACGCCACCGGCTACACCGCCGACAATGGCCGTGTCAGTGTTTTTCGTGTTGCCCAGCGCAGCACCACCAATCAAACCCAGTACCCCACCGGCCATCATGGCGGCCTTCTTGTTCTTTTCGTTGCTGACTTTAATCTTGCTCGGCGAAACTGTAATGATTTTTACGGTTTTAGCTTCCTGCTGAGTGTTTACCTGACTGGAGTCGAATACATCTGCTTGATACTCCTCACCATTAGTTTGGCAACCAGCAAGAACGGCAGCAATCGAAAGCACCAGGCAGCGTTTTAACATCATCATTCCTAATATCTCTTGTGAGCGTAAGAAATCCCGAATGGGACATCCATTGTGATTTGAAGCAATGTGCCATCATTTTAATCAAATTCAAGAAGTCAAAGCTAAGGAAACCTGGGAACGGCTGCGGCTTAGGTGCATGAGGCAGTAGCTGTCTGCGCGCCGCTGGACGACTGGAATGAGCTGCACGAGCGTGCGCATAACGCCGCTTATGTTCAAAAGGCCCCCACGACTCTCTCAAGTATGGGGGCCTTTTGAACATAAGCGGCGTTATGCGCACGCTCGTGCAGCTCATTCCAGTCGTCCAGCGGCGCGCAGACAGCTACTGCCTCATGCACCTAAGCCGCAGCCGTTCCCAGGTTTCCTTAGCTTTGACTTCTTGAATTTGATTAAAATGATGGCACATTGCTTCAAATCACAATGGATGTCCCATTCGGGATTTCTTACGCTCACAAGAGATATTAGGAATGATGATGTTAAAACGCTGCCTGGTGCTTTCGATTGCTGCCGTTCTTGCTGGTTGCCAAACTAATGGTGAGGAGTATCAAGCAGATGTATTCGACTCCAGTCAGGTAAACACTCAGCAGGAAGCTAAAACCGTAAAAATCATTACAGTTTCGCCGAGCAAGATAAAAGTCAGCAACGAAAAGAACAAGAAGGCCGCCATGATGGCCGGTGGGGTACTGGGTTTGATTGGTGGTGCTGCGCTGGGCAACACGAAAAACACTGACACGGCCATTGTCGGCGGTGTAGCCGGTGGCGCTGCAGGCGCCATGGCGGGCTCGATGGTCAATGACACCACCCTAGTGCCGGGCGTTCTGATCGGTTATTCCGAAAGCGGCAAGATCTTCACTTCCACCCAGGTGGGTCGTCCTTGTGAGTTCAAGGTTGGTGAAATATCCCTAATGGTGATGACGATCTCCAACGAAACACGCATTCAACCGAATGCGGCCTGTCCAGAACCCAAGAAAAGCTAAGGGGCCGGACATGAAACATATTGTTCTGGGCTCCGTCCTTGCACTGTTCACCATGCCGACATTGGCAAACCAATTCGACAACCTGCACCAAATCGAACAGCAAACCAAACAGGCTGAAGCAGCCTCTGAGGCCGAACGCATCCGCCAAGCGTCAGCCGAACGGGCACGCGACGAGGCGCGTAGTGCTGCTGATCGGCGGCAACGTGCAGTGGCACAGCAGGCTGCGCAGCAAAAGGCCTTTGAGCAGCGCAAGACACAAGAGCTCGAACATAAGCGTGTTCAAACTCGTGAAGAAGGCTTCGAAGACGAGGTGCGCGCAATGGATTTGGAAGAGCGCCGCCTAGCACTACAAGCGAAGCGAGCCCGTGCCGCACGCACCAACGACTACATCGATGCCGAGCTGCGTGATAGCGCTGCACGCACCGACGTGATCCAGTCTGAAGCCGACTCAGCACGCAATGTGACCTCCGGCGCCAAGTCCCTACTGGAAGATACCGGCAAGGCTGAAGTCAACCGCTCCAGCCGCTTGTTCGGCGAGTAATCTTCCTATCGATCTGCCCCGGACC
>NZ_WIVQ01000187.1:0-2612 GCF_009600545.1 Pseudomonas sp. FSL R10-1339
CATCTTGGCCTCCTGGCTTTAATGGCGGTGTATTTTACAGAAAATCGTATTTCTTGGGTTTACGTACAGAGCCTAGCACGAATTCGCAAAACTCAGGTAACTGACTCCCCAGAAATGTCGACAATGCCGCACCGCACCAGCACTCTTAACGATCCGCACACTGAGCTGGCGTACAAAATATAGGAAGGTCTAGCGATATCTAGTGATGTATAGCGAATTTCGCTATACATCACTAGATATCGCTATATTTCGCGCATTGCTCGATCACCGATGACCGCGTATCTACATGCGCTGCCGCCCAAGCTCAAGATTCGGGTCGCAGATGGCAGTAATTTTAGCGGAGTTCAGTTCATCGTAACGGGCGACTACCGGCCAATAGCGGTCATCGACCGTCAACTAAAGCAGGGGCGACTCAACATGAGCGCCGGAAAAACTCTAGCTTTGGGCCTCGTCGTCAGCGCAGGCTCATACCCATCCTGGGTTAGCACCTTTGCTTTAATGTCAATGTGTTAACTGCGACAGCCGGGATAGTTGTCGCGGCTGATCTACGCGTTAAGGATTAGCCTCGGCCAAGCCTGCTTCAATGAAGCGCACCGAACTCTCCATGGCCTGCTGACCTTCTGGCAGCATGGTGGCGTAGAAGTGCCAGGCGTGGAACATCGCAGGCCATACTTCCAGGTTTACGCGAACGCGGTTATCAGCCAGGTGAGTTGCAAGGCGCATTGCATCACTCAACATCAGCTCGTTCTCGCCGATCTGCACCAGGATTGGTGGAAGACCGGTGACGTCCGCGAACACAGGTGAGGCCAGAGGATGATTGGCCAATGTGTCGCCTAGGAATGCTCTGGCGAGGATGTCCAGGACAGGCTTGGAGTTCAGAGGATCCAGACCTTCACGGTTGCTCATGGAAGCACCGGTGTGTTCAAGGTTCGCCCATGGTGAGATGGAGGAGCCAACCGCAGGCAATGGAAGCCCTTTCGACTTAGCAGCAACCATGATGCTGACAACCATCGCGCCGCCAGCCGACTCGCCAGAGAACGCAATTTTGTTAGCTGGGATTTTCTGCTCAAGCAGCCATTCGTAGGCGCGCAATGTGTCGTCAACAGAGGCTGGGAACTTGTGCTCAGGAGCAAGACGATAATCTGGCATGTACACACGAGCACCGAGCATTTTCGCGTAATTGCCACCGATGCCGTGGTAGCCGTCTGGACGACCTACAATGTAGGCGCCGCCGTGGATATACATCACTACTGCGTCAGTTTTGATCTCGTCCGGGGTAACCAGTGTGCCGGGGACGCCGCCCATGTTGACTGCTTCGAATTTAACGCCAGCTGGCGCTGGATTTTGCGCGAGCATTTTTGCGTAAGAGTCGCGGATGTCGCTCATTTTTGTGGTGGTATCAATTCCCTTAAGAACGGGTACCAGATCGCTAAGGCTGTTGGCCCAGGTTTGGACGGCTGCTTGGACTTTAGTGTTCATAATGACCTCAATTGATCGATGGGAGTGGATTAGCTAATTGAGATACTATGCTTAGTATTGGGGAATAGGGTTCCCCATAACAGGTGCTAAGCCGCCCGAACGTTGAGACCCTTGAGGCCCCATGGAACTCCATAACCTGAATGATATCGCAGCGTTTGTAAGCTCGGTAAACGCTGGAAGCTTCACTGCGGCGGCCAAGCAGCTTGGCCTTACGCGCTCTGCAGTGGGGAAGTCGATAGTCAGGCTCGAGGCTCGTTTACAGGTACGTTTACTGAATCGTACTACGCGCAGTTTAAGCATGACGGATGACGGCCAGGTTCTGTATGAGCGTTGCGTGGGCGTTCTTCAGGATCTGGGCGACGTGGAGGATGCCCTTGCGTTTCGTCGTTCAACACCCAGTGGGCGACTGCGGATGAGCCTGCCGGTAGCATTAGGCAGACTTCATGTCCTTCAGCACATCGAGTGCTGTCTTAAGGATTGGCCCTCCTTGAGCGTCGATATCACATTTTCCGACAGGCTGGTCGATCTGATCGATGAGGGATTTGATTTGGCCATGCGCATCGGGCCACCGAAGGAAGACTCTCGGTTGCTCACGCGTACCGTGGCCTATCAACAAATGATTACCTGCGCTTCACCCAAGTATCTGGCTGAGCATGCCGAGCCCAAAACGCCTGAGGATTTGTCCGAGCACCAGTGCCTGCATTTCGTGAGCGGTGGGAGATTGCTTCCTTGGAATTTTCGCGTGAATGGTAGCTCCGTGCCCGTTACTCATGGTGGAAGGCTACAGATGGACAGTGCTGAGTCATTGCACCAGTCAGCTGTCGCTGGCCTAGGCATCGCGACTCTTCCTTCCTATGTGGTAAATGACGATTTGAGGAGCGGCAAACTCGTTCAATTGCTCGCAGGGTATGCAGAGGCCGCAGAGCCTATTCGGGTGATTTACCCTAGCAAGCGACATCTCTCTCCAAAAATTCGTCTCTTCATCGATAAGCTTGTGGAGGCTTGGTCGCCTTGTCCGCCATGGGAGCGTGATTCGGCAATTCCTACGTTTGCACCCTAAGGAAGCTCCGATCAACTTGCCGCAACCGCGCAGTAAGTTGAAAATCCCGCTGAATTTGGCGCTATTGACCGCG
>NZ_WIVQ01000188.1:0-2521 GCF_009600545.1 Pseudomonas sp. FSL R10-1339
GGGTCAGCAGGGTCAGCGCCAGCAGGTCGGCGGCAACAGCCACCAGGGCGTTGGCGGCGTGGAAACGCTCGACCAGTTCGCGATAGTCGAATACATCGCCGTTGCTGGCCGGGTATTGCAGCAACGCGCCGAAGAAGGCTGTCACGTCAGTCAGTTCGCGCTCGTCGGCCACAAACACTTCAATGCCCAGCGGCTCGGCACGGGTGCGCAGCACGTCGAGGGTTTGCGGGTGGCAGTGGCTGGAGGCGAAAAAGCGGTGGCTGGTTTTGTTCTTGCTCAGGCGTTTGCAGAAGGTCATGGCTTCTGCAGCAGCGGTGGCTTCGTCGAGCAGCGAAGCGTTGGCAATCGGCAGGCCGCTAAGGTCGCTGATCAGGGTCTGGAAGTTGAGCAGCGCTTCGAGACGGCCCTGGGAGATTTCCGGCTGGTACGGTGTGTAGGCGGTGTACCAGGCCGGGTTTTCCAGCAGGTTGCGCAGGATCGGCGAAGGCGTGTGGCAGTTGTAATAGCCTTGGCCGATATAGGTTTTGCACAGCTGGTTCCTGGCTGCGATGGCCTTGATCGAGGCCAGGGCGTCGGCTTCACTTTGCCCGGCCGGCAAGTTGAGCACGCTGGTGCCCTTGATGCTTTCCGGGATCACGCTGGCGCTGAGACCTTCAAGGGAATCAAAGCCCAGGGTGGCGAGCATGGCCTGTTCATCGGCCTGACGCGGGCCGATATGGCGCGCGATAAATTCATTGGCGGTGCTGAGATTGATGGTCATGGCTGGGCTCTCAGTTGTCGTCTTGGGCTTTGATCAGGCGGTCATAGGCGTCCTGATCGAGCAGTTGGCCAACAGCGTTGGCGTCGGCGGGCTTGAAGCGGAAGAACCAGCCTTCGCCCAGCGGGTCTTCGTTGACCAGTTCCGGGCTGCTGTCGAGCGCCGGGTTGACTGCGATCACTTCGCCGTCCAGGGGCATATACACGCCGCTGGCCGCCTTGACCGACTCGACAGTCGCGGCTTCGGCGCCCTTGTCGTAGGCCTGCAGCTCGGGCAATTGCACAAACACCACGTCACCCAGAGCGTTTTGCGCAAACGCGGTAATCCCCACGGTTACGCTGCCGTCAGCTTCGGCGCGCAGCCATTCGTGGTCTTCAGTAAAACGCAATTCGCTCATGGAAACTCCTCAAGGCCAGACAGGTCTGGTGGTCACAGGTAAATGCTCGTGCAGGTCGAGCTTATGAGGAGTTCTCTGCAAGATGGTTGCCAGTTTAAAAATATCCTTATTTATCAATGAGTTAAGATTTTAAAAGAGGTATTCGAAGAGCAAGACTGTAGCGAATTCGATACAGCCTGAAGGCCATAAAAAAATCCAAGGGGATCAAAGCCTTGCGTGGCATGGGTAGAGAGGGGGTGTATCGAATTCGTTCCGGTGGATTGAATTCGATACAAGGCTTGGGTTGCCAATGAGCGGGAGCACAAACTCTGTGGCGGCTGCCGAACTCAGCCTTCGGCAGCTGCAAGGTCTGAAGGGAATTTTAACTGTGGGAGCGAGCCTGCTCGCGAACGACTTTCGCGAGCAGGCTCGCTCCCACAGGGAGGGTTGACAGGCAACAGAGTATCTACAGGGCTCTGTGTCCGTCAGGCCTTGCCCGGGATGCCGTATTTGCGCAGTCGATGGGCGATGGCGGTGTGACTGGTTTGCAGGCGGCTGGCCAGTTGGCGGGTGGAGGGGTAGCTGACGTAGAGCTTCTCCAGCAGCGCCTTCTCGAATGTTTCGACAGCGTGCTCGAGGGTCTCGATCTCGCTGTCGTTTTGGCGTGCCACCGAGGTGCCGGCGATATCCAGGTCGCCAATGTCCACCAGCGAACCCTCGCAGATGGCCGCTGCGCGAAAAATCACGTTCTGCAACTGGCGTACGTTGCCGGGCCAGCGGTTGCCCAGCAGGGCCGGGTAGGTACCGGGTGCCAGGCGACACGCCGGACGCTGGATCTGGGTACAGGCCTGCTGCATGAACGCGCGTGCCAGCAACAAAATATCCTGGCCACGTTCACGCAGGGGCGGCACTTCGATATTGAGCACGTTCAGACGGTAGAACAGGTCTTCGCGAAAGCTGCCTTCGTTGACCATTTTTTCGAGGTTGCGGTGCGTGGCGCTGAGGATGCGCACATTGACCTTGACCTCGCGTTCGCCGCCCACCCGGCGAAAGCTGCCGTCGTTGAGAAAGCGCAGCAGCTTGGCTTGCAGGTAGGGTGACATTTCGGCGATTTCGTCGAGAAATACCGTGCCGTTGTTGGCCAGTTCCATCAGCCCCGGCTTGCCGCCACGCTGGGCGCCGGTAAAAGCGCCGGGGGCATAGCCGAACAGTTCGCTTTCAGCCAGGTTCTCCGGGAGCGCAGCGCAGTTCAGGGCCAGGAACGGTGCGCCAAACCGATCGCTGATGGCATGGCAGGCGCGGGCCACCAGTTCTTTGCCGGTGCCGGTCTCCCCCTGGATCAGCAAGGGCGCGTCCAGGGCCGCCACGCGCTGCGCCCGGGCTTTCAG
>NZ_WIVQ01000189.1:0-2481 GCF_009600545.1 Pseudomonas sp. FSL R10-1339
CCAAGTCCAAACTTACGGCTTCATTAGAACAAGTTCTAATGAAATTCTCGATATTACCGTATACCGGTATTATGCTCTCGGTATTCTTGTGATTAGCATGTTCCATGTTAACTAAATACTTGCCGTATTTAATTAACCCTCCATGCTTATCTTTTATGCGCTCGCTTCTTACGAACCAGTTCTTGATTGTCATATTCGATTTTAATTGTTATATAATATATATACCATTTAAAATCGAAATATCAATCAAACATCACTATTTCGTTTTAATTCTAGATAGGAGAACCCTGCGGGTTCACGCCTTGTGCTTCGCACTGGCTTCCTCTCTGCGGTCAGGTCTGCGCCCCGACACCCGCCAAAATCAAAAGCCCAGCCCCTCAAAAAGCCTGACCAGAGGTCAGCCATTTTGACCGGCTTCGACGTGGGAAAATTGTAAAAGCCTATATCAGATAATAGCCCTGCATAGGGCATTCCCTTACACGGTTATGAGGCGATGGCTTACACAGATAACCCGAGACCAAGCCAACTCGTTGGCGCAGCATGTCGAGGGTTGGAGGCACGTTTTAGGGGATATTCGAAAAGGGGAATCCCCTTTCGTTTCGGGGCTTTGCAGGAAAAAGTCTAAATAGCCTATATCAGATAATAGCCCGTAGGGCGCCTTGGATTCTGGGCAGGGTTTCCCCCTCTCACCCCTCCATCCTGTTTTTCCAATTAAAAATCGTTGCTCTGCTGGCACCAGTGATTGCCATAACTTCTTCTACGGTTCGACCCTGTGCGATTAGCTCAATGCCTTGCTCCCTGCGGGTCTTACCCTTTGCTTGCCCACCCAAACGACCACGGCGTGCCTGTATCTCGCTGGTGTGAGTCTTTGCCACGAAATATTCGAAATCGCTTTCTGTGATCCTTTTGTGTGTCCACTTCGCCACACTGGTAGCCGTCGCCTTCACTTCACTGAACGGAAGAGGGTTTGAGAAATTTAGATTTATCATCTGCGCACGGGTTACGCAGGCATCGAGCCACTGGCGATAGGCGGGCCAGCCTTGGCGGATTGCTCGATACGACCAGTTACGCAGTTCCTCGAAAAGGGTGCAATTTCTACCCAATCCATAGTCAGCAACGACCTTTTTCCGCTGTGCTGGGGTTTTTAGGTCGAGGTAGTCAGCCAGTTCGCCCAATTCGTATGCTTCGTGATGCCACTGCGTTACCTGCCAATGGTGATGCAGGGGATTCTTCACAATAAGCCCTGAATAGCCTCTATCAGCGTCCAGAAGCTCGCACAGGGCGTTTTCTACGGCAGCGGCATACAGGAGTGGGGCTTTTCTGCCATCGGGCGCTGTGCGAACTGGTGTTTGGAGCGCATAGAGGGCGTGAGCGTGTGCGTTTGATCTGTTCATCACGGTCAGATTAGGAGCCGGTGCGCCTCGATCTGACCAGTCCATTGCTGCACCTGGACGGTCGATGTCGAACGCAAGCCATAACATATGGGTTGGTCCGTTATGCTGGATATACTTTGCCTTTTTTGCAATTTCGGCTTTTGCTATGTGCAAGCCAGTTGCAAGGTCATCTGTATAATATGGTTTTGCTGGTAATGTGCTTGTAAAAAGTTGTAGTTGTGTCATACTGTTTATGTCCCTCCCCCCTCTGTGTCTTCCTGTCGCCAAACTATCGGACACAGAGGGGAATCTTTTAAGTTATATTTTCCATCTTACCCTATTTTCGAGGGTCTTGCCGGTTTTCGTTTCCGCCATCTCGAACATACTGTCAAGTAGTTCAGCCTGTTCCTTCGAAATGTTCAACTTACTTAATTCTTCGGTTGTTTTTTCAATCCTGTTTTTTTGCCTATTCTCATTGCCTATATCACCTGACCCTATTGAGAATATCCACTTAACAATCTGATTGTTAAGCATTGCCGATAATCTGCCATATTCTTTTGTCTTGGCAATATCGTTGTCGAATGCTTTTGATTTTAGCCCAATTTCTTTTAATGCTTTTTCAGAGTCCTTTTGTTGCAATTGCCACTTCGCTAAATGAGGACCCACATTCGTCTGCAAAGGCTCATATGCAGACACGTCCAAGCCACAGCGCGCAAGGCTTGCAGCGTTGAAAGCTTTCTTGGCTACGCCTATCGTTCCCTTTTGATCCAAAGCCTTCAACGTCTTGCCCTGGACGACTCTGGACACCACTAAATTCAGATGTGGATTGTCTTGGTCGTGGACATTAGCGAACACTCGACCTTTGAAGTCATTAATATCAATATCTAACTTCTTGGCGAGTTCTTTTAGGATATCGCTTGTTATAGATTTCCATTCGCCCGGTGTTGGTTTAACCACACTTGGAGGAAGACTGAAAACAAAACTTTGCGCATAACTTTGAACTGGTCGCCCTCCCTTCTTTTGGGAGTTCTCCAAGTCCAAACTTACGGCTTCATTAGAACAAGTTCTAATGAAATTCTCGATATTACCGTATACCGGTATTATGCTC